>DATLUW010000150.1:0-6557 GCA_035577825.1 Actinomycetota bacterium
CTCTTCGGCATCATCCAACCGGGGTTACCCCTCGTCGTCTTCATCATCAGCCTCGTCAACTGGACCTACATGGCCCGCATCGTCCGAGGCCAGACCCTGACCTTACGCAACCGGGAGTTCATCGAGGCTGCGCGTTCGCTGGGGTCGGGCAGCATGCGCATCATGTTCCGGGAGATCCTGCCGAACCTGGCGGCCCCGATCATCGTGTACACCACGCTGATCATCCCCGCCAACATCCTGTTCGAGGCGGCGCTGTCGTTCCTGGGGGTCGGAATCCCGCAGACGACGCCGTCGTGGGGCCGGATGCTCTCGGACGCCCAGCCCGTGTTCACGGCCGCGCCGTGGATGATGTTGTTCCCGGGCGCGGCGCTGCTGCTGACGACCCTGGCCTTCAACCTCGTGGGAGACGGGCTCCGCGACGCCCTCGACCCACGCACCGGACGGTAGGAGAGGGGAAACGAAAGGAGGGCCTGACCTCGGCTGCGAAACGTTGAGCACCACCTGATCTTTTGTCTTCCCAGAAAGGGGGGAATGTGACGAAGCGAAAGTTGCTCGGTGCGCTCGCCTTGACGTGCACCCTCGCAATGTTCGCGGCCGCGTGTGGCGGCGGTGGCGGAACACAGAACACCACCGCACCCACGGGGGCCACGGGCACGACCGGCACGTCCGGCGCAACCAGCACCTCCGCACCAACCGGAGGCACTGGGCCGACCGGCACATCGGGCGGGAGCGGGCCGACCACGAGTGGCGGGTCGTCCCAGCCGCAGGGCGGAACGTACCGGACCGCGATCGAGGACTTCGGGTTCACCGGGGCCTTCGACCCGACGGGTGAGTACCTGGGCTCGGCCTGGGGCCTCTACAGCCAGCTGCTGCTCCGGACCCTCATGACGTACAAGCACATCGAGGGCACCGACGGCGACGTGCTGGTCCCGGACATCGCCGACTCCAACCCGGACGTCTCGGCGGACGGGCTCACCTACACGTTCCATCTGAAGAGCGGGGTCAAGTTCGGCCCGCCGCTCGACCGGGACGTGACCTCGAAGGACATCGAGTACGCCTTCGAGCGCATCAACACCAAGCCACTGGTGGCCCAGTACGGCTTCTACTACGACGGGGTCATCAAGGGCATGACCGGGGACGCGCCGAAGCCGGCTCCGATCTCGGGAATCGAGACGCCCGACGACTCGACCATCATCTTCCACCTCGAGAAGCCCACCGGCGACCTGCTGTACCGGCTGGCCATGCCGGCGACGGCACCCATGCCGCCTGAGGTCGCGGGCTGCTTCACCAAGGCGGGGGACTACGGTCGTGACGTCATCTCGTCCGGTCCGTACATGATCGCGGGCGAGGACAAGCTGGACGTCTCCTCCTGCGACACGATCAAGCCGATCTCCGGGTTCGACCCGACGAAGGAGATGACGATCGTCCGCAACCCCAACTACGACAAGTCGACCGACTCCCCGACGGACCGTCAGAACAACATCAACGGGGTGCACATCTCGATCGACACCAACACCGACGACATCTTCGCCAAGATCCAGGCCGGCGAGCTCGACGGTTCGTGGGCTTCCACTCCTCCGGCTCCGGTGGAGCAGAAGTACCTCACGGACCCCACGCTCAAGGGCCTGTTGCACTCGGACCCCGGTGACCGGACGTGGTACATCACCATGAACACGCTGGCACCGCCGTTCGACGACGTGAACGTGCGAAGGGCCGTCAACTACGCCATCGACAAGCAGGCGCTGCAGAAGGCATGGGGCGGGCCGCCGCACGGCGACATCGCCACGCACATCATGCCTCCGACGGTGCTGGACTTCGGTGGGGAGACGTACGACCCGTACAAGACCCCCAACGAGGCCGGCTCCGCCGACCTCGCGAAGCAGGCGATGGCGAAGTCGAAGTACGACAAGAACGGTGACGGCGTTTGTGACGACCCGGTCTGCACGAACGTCATCTTCCTGAACCGGACGACGCCGCCGCACGTGGACATGACGCCGTCCATCGTGGACAGCCTCTCGGAGATCGGCATCAAGCTGAAGGTCCGCGAGCTGGACACGGGCACCTGCTACACCACGATCCAGACGGTCAAGGCGCTCATCCCGATCTCGGCCTGCCCGGGCTGGGGCAAGGACTACGCCGACCCGTCGACGTTCGCCGTGCTCTTCGACTCGAGCGGCATCAGCTGCGAGGGTCAGATCGACTACTCCGAGCTCGGCATGACCGCGGACAAGGCCAAGGAATGTGGCGACAACGTCGCCGCGGCCTACGCCAAGGTCAAGGACGAGGTTCCGAACGCGGACGCGGACATCGCCAAGTGCAACGAGCTCTCCGGCGACGACCGCACGAACTGCTGGATCCAGTTCGACAAGGACCTGATGACCAAGTACATCCCGTGGGTCCCGTACCTGTGGGCCAACGCGTTCACGGTCATCAACCCGTCCGTGGTTGAGTACAACTTCGACCAGTTCGCTGGCACGATCTCGTTCTGCCACATCGCAGTGACGAACGGGATCGACGACCCGACGTCGCTCTCCTAGGACCTGGGTTCGAAGGGCAGTGAGGGAAGGAGGGACCGCCGGCTTCGCCGGCGGTCCCTCCGGACCGCCGGTCGCACCGATCGTTGGACCGGGCGGCTCCGCCGCCCGGTGCAACGAAGTCCGGAACCGGATGGACAAGGCTCCGGGCGGGTAGGACAACCGAGGAACCCGGGACTCACGAGGAGGCTGAGGCGATGGGCCGGTACATCATCCGAAGGTTGCTGTGGGTGATCTTCGTGCTCCTCGTCATCACGTTCATCACGTACTTCATCTTCTTCAAGCTGCCGCCGGGCGACCCGGCCACCCGGTTCGCGGGGCGGCAGCCGACGCCGGAGCTCGTCGCCCAGGTCAAGAAGCAGTTCGGCCTGGACAAGCCGTTCATGGTCCAGTACGCGCTGTTCGTCAAGCGCGTGTTCCTCGGCGACCAGTACGGCTGGCCCGGCCTGGGGATCTCCTTCAACACACGTTCCGCGCTGCGGCCGATCATCATCCAGCGGCTCGCGGTGACCGCCCAGCTCGCCTTCGGGGCGGCCCTCGTGTGGATCGCGATCGGGATCCCGATCGGCGTGCTCTCGGCGCTGAAGCCGCGCTCGCTGGGGGACCGGCTCGCGATGGGGTTCGCGCTGTTCGGCGTGTCGGCCCCGGTGTTCTGGCTCGGGCAGATGTTCCTGTACATCTTCTGGTTCAAGCTGGGGTGGGCGGCCGGCTCGGGCTACTACTCGATCGCGAAATACGGGTTCATCACGTGGGCGAACCACATGATCATGCCGTGGGTGGTGCTGGCCTTACTCTTCGCCGCCTTCTATGCCCGCATGTCCAGAGGCAACCTCATCGAGACGATGTCGGAGGACTACATCCGGACGGCCCGCGCCAAGGGCCTGTCCGAGCGGCGGGTCGTGGTCCGGCACGGCCTCCGGTCGAGCTTGACGCCGCTCGTCACGATGATCGGGATGGACATCGGCGCCCTGCTGGGCGGAGCGATCATCACCGAGACCGTGTTCAATCTGCCGGGGATCGGGGCGCTGGTCGTCCAATCGGTCAGCCAGTACGACTTCAATGCCATCCTCGACGTCACCATCGTGGCCGCCTTGGCGGTGACGCTGTGCAACCTGCTCGTCGACATCATCTATGCCTATCTGGATCCCAGGGTGAGGTACACTTGAGCCGCGGGCGCCCTTCCGGGGCGTCCGTTGACTCTTCTTCCAGCCCGGGGGGTCGGTGACGTGCCTGAACCGCTGCTCGAGGTGAAGGACCTCAGGGTCCATTTCTCCACCGAGGACGGCATCGTCAAGGCCGTGGACGGCATCAGCTTCTCCATCGCGCGGGGCGAGACGCTCGGCGTGGTGGGCGAGTCGGGCTCGGGCAAGAGCGTGTCGTTCCTCACGATCATGGGGCTCATCCGCTCCAAGGGCGCCATGATCTCGGGCGAGGTCCTGTTCAAGGGCCAGGACATCCTCAAGCTGCCGCTCGACGAGCTGCGGCACATCCGGGGTTCGAAGATCAGCATGATCTTCCAGGACCCGATGACGTCGCTGCACCCGTTCTACAAGGTGGGCGCACAGATCGGCGAGGCCATCCAGGCGCACCAGGACGTCTCCAAGAAGGAGGCGTTCAACCAGTCGGTCGAGATGCTGCGCCGAGTCGGCATCCCCCGCCCGGAGGAGCGCGCCAAGCAGTACCCGCACGAGTTCTCCGGCGGCATGCGGCAGCGCGCCATGATCGCGATGGCGCTGTCGCTGAACCCCGACCTCCTGGTCGCCGACGAGCCGACCACGGCCCTCGACGTGACGGTCCAGGCTCAGATCCTCGACCTGATCGACCGCCTGAAGGAGGAGTTCGACGCGGCGGTCGTGATGATCACGCACGACCTCGGCGTGGTCGCGGAGCACTGCGACGACATCATGGTCATGTACGCGGGCAAGGCCGTCGAGTATGGCGAGGCCCGCGACATCTACTACAACTCCCACCACCCCTACACGTGGGGGCTGCTGCAGTCGATCACGCGGATCGACCAGAACCTCGGGGACCGCCTCCGGCCGATCCAGGGGCTGCCGCCGTCGCTGATCTTCGTGCCCCGCGGCTGCTCGTTCCATCCGCGGTGCCCGTATGTGATGGACGTGTGCAAGAAGGAGATCCCGCCGCTGCTCCCGTCCGCCGGCCACCACGCCTCGGCGTGCCACCTGTCGCTGGCGGAGAAGGAGCGTATCTTCGACCAGGAGGTCGCAGCGAACCGATGAGCGTCCAGGTCAGCGAGCGGACCGAACCGCCCGCGGAGCCGAAGCGAACGGGAGAGCCGCTCGTCCGGATCCGGGGCCTCAAGAAGCACTTCCCGATCACGCGCGGGATCATCTTCCAGAAGAAGATCGGCAAGGTCCACGCGGTCGACGGCATCGACCTCGACATCTACCCGGGCGAGACGGTCGGCCTGGTGGGGGAGACCGGGTGTGGCAAGTCGACCACCGCGCGGCTGCTCCTGCGGCTGATGGACATCACCGAGGGCGAGATCATCTTCAACGGCTCGGACATCAGCCGGCTGAAGCCCTCCAAGCTCCGCCCGTTCCGGCGCGAGATGCAGATGATCTTCCAGGACCCCTACGCGTCGCTGAACCCGCGGCACACGGTCGGGTCGATCATCGGGGCGCCCTACCACCTGCACAAGACGATCCCCAAGGGCAAGGTCAAGGACGAGGTCCGTCAGGTCATGGAGCTCGTCGGGCTGAACCCCGAGCACTACAACCGGTACCCGCACGAGTTCTCCGGCGGCCAGCGCCAGCGGATCGGGGTCGCCCGTGCCCTCGCGCTGCGGCCGAAGCTGATCGTGTGCGACGAGCCGGTCTCCGCGCTCGACGTGTCGATCCAGGCCCAGATCCTGAACCTGCTGGAGGACCTGCAGGAGGAGTTCAAGCTCACGTACCTGTTCATCGCCCACGACCTGTCCGTCGTGCGCCACGTGAGCGACCGCGTGGCGGTCATGTACCTCGGCCGGATCGTCGAGATCGCCGAGGGCGACGCGCTCTACAACACGCCGAAGCACCCGTACACGGGCGCGCTGTTGTCCGCCGTGCCGATCCCGGACCCGGAGCTCGCGGCGAAGAAGAAGCGGATCATCCTCGAGGGCGACGTGCCCTCGCCGATCAACCCGCCGTCGGGGTGCCGGTTCCACCCGCGGTGCCCGCGGGCGCAGTTCCCGACGTGCAAGGAGCTCGACCCCGACCTCGAGGATTTCCACGCCGGGCAGAAGGCGGCCTGCCACTTCCCGCTCGAGGACCGGGCGCTGATGGAGGCGACCGGCTGAGGTCGTCGTTCGGGGGTCGATCGTCCTTCTGCGGGCTACACTGTCTCGTCCGATCCACCCGCTCGTTCGAGGAGTGACCGCGTGCTGTTCGTGACCGTGCTCGTGCTGGACATCATGTCCGCGCTGTTCCTGATCGTCTTCATCCTGCTGCACTCCGGCAAGGGCGGCGGGCTGTCCGACATGTTCGGCGGCGGCGCGGGCCTCTCCGGCGGCACGGCGGTCGAGAAGCGCCTCGACAAGATCACCGTGTTCACGGCCTGCCTCTTCGGGCTGTGCACGTTCCTCCTGGCGTACCTGTCGAACAACTGAGCCGGGCCGGTCGAGCCCCGCGGCTATACTTGGCGACGCCTCGTCGGAGTGGCGGAATTAGGCAGACGCGCTAGGTTGAGGGCCTAGTGGGCGAATAGCCCGTGGGGGTTCAAATCCCCCCTCCGACACCATCGCTGACCAGCGCAAACGTAGAATCGGCCCTCGGCGAAGTTTCCGGCTGGGGGCCGATTCTTCTACCCGACTTCTACCCGCTGCCTAGATGTTCCCCCCGAAGATGAGGCTCGCCACCGCAGCAGCGGCCTCCTCCTGCATCGACGGGACCGCGTGCGAGTACGTGTCCAGCGTGATCCCGATGCTGGCGTGGCCGAGAATCTCCGACACGACCTTCGAGTGAACCCCGGCCCGAAGCGCCATCGTGGCGAAGGTGTGGCGAACGTCGTGCAACCGGATGGCCG
>DATLUW010000151.1:0-3300 GCA_035577825.1 Actinomycetota bacterium
CTTCGACTTCCCGTTCGACCACCTCACGGCGCTGCCGATGCTCGCCGACTTCCTGCGCGAGGAGACCGGGCTCTCCGGTGAGCAGATCACCGTGGTCGCGCCGGACGCCGGCCGCGTCAAGGTGGCCGAACGGCTGCAGCAGGCGCTGCACGCCGACATCGCGTACATCAACAAGCGCCGGTCGAAGTACGAGGCGAACAAGATCGAGGCGATCGAGGTGGTCGGCGAGGTCGACGGGCAGGTGTGCATCCTCGTCGACGACATGATCGACACCGCGGGGACGATGGTCCAGGGCGCGCAGGCCCTCGCCGAGCGCGGCGCGCGTGCGATCTACACGGCCGCGACGCACGGCCTGTTCAACGGCAAGGCCGTCCCGAACATCGAGGAGTCGCACATCTCGCAGGTGATCGTGACGAACACGGTCCCGATCCCGGACGAACGGCAGTTTTCGAAGCTGAAGTGCCTGTCGATCGCGCCGATCATCGCGAGCGCGCTGCGGGCGGTGTTCGAGGACACGAGCGTCAGCGAGATCTTCCACGGCGAGAACATGCCGTAGGACATCGCACCGGAACGAACACGGGCCCGGCGGCGATTCGCGCCCCCGGGCCCGTCGACGTTCGGGGCCGCTACGGCTTGGTCGTGACCGGCGCGGTTGCCGGCACCGCCGTGGCCGAGCACGTCACCGAGTTGGGGGTGGTGGTGCAGGCCGGCGCGGGGAGCGGTGTCGCGCACATCGCGTTGTCCGGGCAGACGAACCCGCCGCCGGACCCGCTCGACCCACCGCCGCACACAGTGGGGCCGGAGTCCGTCGGCGGGCTCGCCTCGGGGCACGTGATCGGCCCGGGGGCCGGGCAGGCGATGTTGACGCCGCCCTCGGCCGCTGCCGGCGGGCACGGCGGGCAGTGGGTCGACTCAGTCGTCGATCCGTCCGACCCGGCGACGACCTCGCGGCAGACGATGCACTCCTTGATCGCACCCTTGTCGCCGGGCGCCAGGGACGGGCACCCTGGCACGGGGACGCACGTGGGATCGTCGTTCGCGCCTCCCTGGGGGGTGGGGCAGGCGGGCGGGACCGGCTCGATGCCGCCGCCACCGGCCAGGCCGTAGTCCACGGTGGCGATGACGTTCCCGTCCACGTCGAGCGCGACCACGGTTCCCTTCGGGGACGCGAGGTCGGGAAGCTCGGTCAGGAAGTAGCTCCGATCGATTCCCGTCACCGCCGGAGCCGCCAGCAGCGGGATGTTCACCGCGTCACCACCGGCCGGCCGAACCTCCACGTGGGCGGCCGCACCGACCACGGATCCGAGGACGATCGGCGGTGTCCCCGCGGCGAACCCCTGCACGGATGCGTCGAGATCGGGTTCGGAGGGCTCCTGGCCGGGCGCGCTCGCGGCTGCCCATCCGAACCCCATGTTGCCGACTTCGACCTTCGTGCTGCTCCCGGGGCGATCGGTCAGCATCACCCAGCTCGCGCCGCTGGGCGTCGTGCCTCCGGCGACCACGGTGCTCACCGAGTCGACGGCATGCGGCGGCAGGGCCTTCGGGACGCCGCCCTCGGCGGCTCCCGCGGAACCGGTCGAACCGGTGACGCCGCCTCCCATGTACACGCCGGCGGGAGCCTGTGGGAAGTCGATCGAGTCGTACGCCGCGAACAGCGCCTGCCGGTCGGCGTCGGTCGCGGCCAATCCGACCCGGGCCGCCGCGACGAACGCGGCCCGGCCGCCGTCCTGCCCGGCGTGGGAGGCCGAGTACACGGTGGACCCGTCCGGGCACGCGGTCCCGTCGCCGAACGCCTGGTCGCTCGAGGGGTCCGAGGTCTGCCGGTACGACACCTGCAAGGCCACTCCGTTCGAGGGGAAGTCCGCGCCGTCGCACGTCAGGTCGAGCACGTGGTCGGGGTACTGGTTGGAGAGTTGCAGGTACTGGCCGCCCGGCCCGCCGTAGGCCGCCCACCCGCCGCCTGGGCCGGTCGGGCCGGTGGGAGCGGTCGGCGTCGACGGACCGGTGGGGCCGGTGACGCCGCTCGTCCCGGTCACGCTGCTCGGACCGCTGACGGCCGGTTCGGTGATGGCGACTCCGGCGGTCGTGCCGCTCGGACCGCTCACGCCGGTGACCCCGTCCGTCGGATCGATCGCCGGGATCATCGGCCCGCCCGGGTTCACGTACACGACGCCGCTCGTCGCGCGCTGGAGCGCCCAGTCGTACGGGTAGGTGATCGTGTATCCGTCGAGCGTCACGGTCCTCGTCGAATCGGAGGTGCCCGTCGCGCCGACGCGCGGCTGCTCCGAGCCGCGCCCGAACGCCTGCACCCCCAGGATCGCGCCGCCGATCACGGCAACGGCGGTGACGCCCGAAACCAACGCGGTGCTCACCTGGCGGCGGCGCGTCCGGCGCAGCACGTCCTGGGGCGCCTGGGGCGTGGCCACCGGCTGGGAGCCGCGCTCCTGGAGCATGTCGTGGAGCCGTTCCTCGAAGGGGTCGAACTCGTCGCTCATGATTCCTCGCTCTCGTCCGTCGCGGCGAGGCCGAGCTCGGCCCGCAGCGCCTGCGTCCCGCGCTGGATCAACGACTTCGCCGCGGCGTTCGAACACCGCATGGTCGTCGCGACCTCGCGCTCGGATCGGTCCTCGTAGTACCGGAGCACGACCGCCGCCCGCTGGCGTTCGGGCAGGCGCTGGAGCGCCCGCCACAGCTCGTCGCGCGAGGCGACGTCGGGGTCGTCGTGGACCGCAGGTGCACGCGTGGCCTCCTGCTTGAGGTAGGCCCGCTCCAGCCGCCGCCGTCGCAGCTGGGACGTGAACAGGTTCACCACCGTCCGCCGGAGGTAGCCCTCGAAGGCGCCGGAGTCACGGAGGTGCCGGAAACGGCCGGCCACCCGCACGAACGCCTCCTGCACGAGGTCCTCGGCGAGGTACCGGTCGCCCGTCAGCAGGTAGGCCAGGCCGATCGCCCCGCTCGCGTGGCGCTCGTACAGCTCGGCCAGGCCGCCCGGCGAGGACGGCTCTGTCGTTCGCTCCGCCTCGCGGACCTCGATCATCGGTGGTTCCGGTTCCATCGGTCCACGAACTATGGACGCACGACGGTCCCGGGAGGTAGCGGCGGTTCGGCGCATGGGCATGCCTCGCTCGATCGGGGGGTACGTTCGGTTGGAAGGTCGGAACACGCCCCAGGTTCCGGCCGCCCCTCGAAAGGAGCGAACAGATGACCGTCACGAAGCGCGCGATGGCCGTGGTCGACCAGGTGGTCGGCACGACCAAAGAGACGATCGGCAAGGTCACCGGCAACCGCAGCATGAAGAAC
>DATLUW010000152.1:0-2341 GCA_035577825.1 Actinomycetota bacterium
CCGGGTTCGCGAGCGTCGGCTCCCAGTCGGCGACGTTCTCGCAGCCGACCATGAACCAGGACCAGACTTGGAACAACGCCGGCGCGCTCTTCCACCTCGACGACGCGAACGTGACGAACACCGCGAGCCTCGGGTCGAGCACGGTCCTCCGTCGGCAGGTCGGCGGCGTCTCGAAGTTCGAGGTCCGGAAGAACGGCCAGATCTCGACGGGCCTCTACACCTTCCCGGACGCGGACGGCCAGAGCGGCTACGCCCTCTGCACCGACGGCTCCGGGCACCTCCAGTTCCAGTACCTCGCGACGGGCGGGGGCAGCGGGAGCGGCGTCTCCTCGATCACGGGGACGGCCCATCAGGTGATCGCGTCCGCGTCGACGGGCGCGGTCACGCTCTCGACCCCGCAGAGCATCGACACGACGTCGAACGTCCAGTTCGCGACGGTGGCGCCCGCGCTCTCGGTCCAGACGAACAGCTTCTCGGTAGACGCCACGGCCGCGACCTGGGTCGCGAACAAGGCGTCCGCGATCACCGGGACGCTCCCCGACGCGACGGCCTGCACGGGGCGCATCTACTACCTCAAGAACGAGAACACGGGGCCGTTCACGATTGCGACGACGAGCTCCCAGACCCTCGACGGCTTCACGTCGCTGGTCATCAACACGAAGTACGGCTACTGCACGGTCCAGTCGGACGGCTCCAACTGGCAGATCCTCGCGGCGAGCTTCTGAGGGGGGACCCATGGCGAACGTCAAGAACCTCTGCTACGGGGACGGGTCGGACGGAGCAGCGACCGTCTCGGGCGCGCTCGCGGCCACGAAGTTCTATACCGCGCTCACGGTCGCGACCTCGACCACCCTCACGGGGACCAACTTTCACATCTTCGCGTCGATCTCGGTCACCCTCAACGGGACGATCGACAACGCCGGGAACAACGCCAGCGGCGCGACGGCGGGCGGGGCGCTCGCGGGTGGCCCTCTCGCGGTCGGCAACTACGCCGGGACCGCGGGGCAGACGGGAGTCACGACGACCTCGACCGCGACGGCCGGGACCTCCGGGGTCAACGGGGGCGGCGGGTCGGGCGGGGGCGGCAACTCCGCGGGCACGAACCAGTCCGCCGGCTCCGCGGGCACGGCCCTCGCCGCGACGAGCGTCACGATCCGGTGCTCGGTCTTCTTCGAGAGCAACTTCATCTCCAACGGCGGCGTCTCCACCACCCAGAACTGGGGGTCCAACTCCGGGGCCACGGGGCGCGGGTCGGGGGATGGGACTCGAGCGGGCGGCGGCTCCGCAGGGAACGCCGGCATGGTCCACGTGGCCTCCCCGGTGCTCGTCGGCGGGGCGAGCGGCGCGATCAAGTCGACCGGCGGCACCGGCGGCACGGCGGGCAGCGCGCCCGGCACGGGAACGGGCGGCGGCGGAGGGGGCGGAGCGGGAGGAGCGATCATCACCGTGTTCGACATGAAGATCGGCACGACGGTCACGCCGACCTCGGTAGGCGGGACCCACGGCGTCGCCGGGACGACCGCGGGGAACGGCACGAACGGGGTCGCGGCGAACTCGGTCTTCGACCTGGTGAACGCGTGAGCACGACGACCAAGAAGTACCCGAAGGTGGAGGGCTACCCGGACCAGGCGGACATCGACTGGTCCAAGGTCCCCCACTCCCCGCGCGACCTCGCGATCCGCTGCCCCGTCGAGGGGTGCGGTCTGCAGGTCGGGTGGCAGCACCTCGACATGCGGGACACGAACCGCCGGCAGGCGGCCGCGGCCCGCCGCGAGGGGGATGAGCTCCTCGCGCTCGCCCTCGAGTCGATCCGGGACGGTGCCCCGGAGGCGGAGGACGAGGCTGCCCGGGCGCGCTGGAAGGCAAAGCTCGAGCGCGACCCCGGGATCACCTGCGAGGGGTGCTGCCGCGCGTCCTACATGTTCCGGGACGACGTCGCGGTCGTCGCGCCTGAGCTCTCGTTCCTCGTCCGGACGGCCCCGCTCGAGGCGCTCGAGCGCGCCCGGGGGCGCGAGGCGGGCGCCACCTGGCCCCAGCACTGGGAGCGGGGGGCGCGCTACCTCGCCTACTACTTCCGGGAGGACGTCGTCCGGGCCCGGGACGAGGCGGGGGAGAAGGCGAACGCGATCCTGTTCGTCCAGATCCGCTCCCTCCTCCTCGCCGGCGTGCCCGTGCCGGAGTGGAAGCGCCCGTGGCTCGTCGCCTACGCGGCGATCACCTGGAACAAGCTCTCCCGCGAGACGCGCCGCCGCCTGGCGAAGGAGCACCGCAGGGAAGTCTTCGGGTGCGAGGGGAGGGCGACCGCGTGAGCTTTTCGATCCTGTGCGCCGACGGCTGCGGC
>DATLUW010000153.1:0-2768 GCA_035577825.1 Actinomycetota bacterium
GTTGGCGAACGTCCTGGCCCCGCCGCTGCCGTAGATGGCGTCCGCCACCGCCGCGCCGCTCGGCCAGGTCGAGCAGTCCCCCATTCGCCAGCACGGCACCGCCTGGATCGCGCCGATCCCCGAGTACGGACCGACGTCGCGGAGCACGAAGCCGTCGATCTCGAACACCGGGAGGTTGGCCTTGGGAGTGACGGTGACAGCGGGGCGTTGCCGCCCTGCCGAGGCCTCGGGCAGACCGAGGCTCAGAACCAAGCCGAAGACGAGCATGATCGGGCCGATGCGTCGCATTCGGGGGAGCACCCTTCCGCATTCCGCTGACCTTGTCGAATCGGTCGGGGCCGCTGGTCGGGCCGACCGAACCGGCGACGTGTGTCCGGAACTGCCGAGCGCCGCGTCGAGCTGCCTCCCGGGAACACGGCTAGGACTTTCGGACTCCCCCTCAAGTCACCCGCGTGGGGGCCGATGGTTGTTGACATGGCGGGTCGTACAGGCCGAACGGACGAGGATCTCGCGCCCGGCGCTGTTCCCGGCACCCTAGGACCCAAGTGGGTGACGCCCGCGGAGGCGGCGCTGTTCACCGGGGCCAGGCGAGAGGCCGTGATCGAGGCCGTCGAGGAACACCGGCTCCCCGCGTGGTCGTCCAAGGACGGGGCCAGCACCCTCATCCTTTCGTCCGCACTCGCGAGCGGCCTCGTCGATTCGTCGAATGACGTCGACCGGCCTCAGCTCCAACCCACCCTGCCGGCGCCCGGCGTCGAGCCTTCCTCGGTGGAGGTCCCACCCGCAACCGCGCCGCTCGCCCCGTTCCCGACCGTTCCTCCGATGCCCGAAGCGGCGCGCGCGCCGTCGCGGTCCCGAGCCGCAGGGATCGCCGGGGCAGCCGGTTCGATGCACTCCCCGACCCCTCCGGAGCACATCCAGGCCGTCTTCGAGGAATCGTCCGCCGGGTCCCGCGAAGACTCGACCCTCCACGCGTCCGAGGACGTGTCTCCGAGGCCAGCAGTAATCCGGACCGATCCGGCCGCCGACGATCGGAAAGCGCCGAGTCCGCCCCGCGTCCGGAAGGCCCGTGGGGAAGGATCGAGGCGGCGGCGCGTCGCGGTGCCCACCGGGACGACGATCGTGATCGTGCTCGCGGTTGGGTTGTTCGCCCGTGCCATGCTGCTCCCCACCGGCGCGCATCCCGCTGCGCAACCGGCCGGGGCCCGGCGGCCCGTTCATGTCCCCACTCCGACGAGCAGCACACAGCCGACGGCCGTCCCCACGCCGACCCCCACGATCGCTGCGCCGCCGGGCCCCCGACCGCTGTCGGTCGCCCGGCCGGTGTTCGCCCAGCACGGGGACAGGGTCACGGCGTCGGCGACGGTCGACAACCCGAATGACGAGCTCGCGGTCCGATCGATGGTGATGACGTTCGTCGTTCGCGATGGCCGGCGGCACGTGGTCGCACGGCATGTCACCCGGGTCTCCGTGCCTCCTTCGGGATCGGTCCGCGCCGTCGCGAAGAACCTGCGGGTCCGACCCGCGGGAGCGAAGGTGGCCGGCGTCGTCGTACGACCCGGCCGGCCACGCTGGGAATCGGCCGCATCGTTCCGGCGGCCGACGCCCCCTGGACCCGCCCTCCGCGTCGAGGGCGCGGGGCTCAGCAGCACAGGCCCCGGCAACCTCACGGTCGTCGCGTCGGTGTCGAATTCCGGTTCGGCGCAGGGAGCCGGGAAGCTCCTCTGCACGGTCGAGAACGCCGCCGCGAAGGCGCTCGGATCCGTGACCGCGGACGTCTCGCTCCCACCGCAGCAAGGGGGGCTGTTCCACATCCCGATGGAAAACCCGCCACGGGGAGCCGTCCGGGCCGACTGCCAAATCGTTCCGGAAGGTCGTTGAGTCAGACCCCTCGCGTCTGGATAATCAACGCTGCGGTCCCGGAAAGCGATTCAGCATGGAGACGAAGCCAAAGGCTCTTCGGCGGAGGTTGTTCGGAGTTCGAAACGAGGACGTGCAGCAGCTGCTGGCGGATCGCGACGCGACCGCAGTGGCGGCCGGCGAGCAGATCCGCGCGGCGGAGGATCGTGCGAAGGCATTCGAGGCCCGGGCGGCCTCGCTCGAGGCGCAGCTCACCGAGGTCAATGAGGCGCAGGCCCGCCAGCACGACGCCCAGGGCCCGACCGATCCCCATCTGCTGCTCCTCGCCGTTCGCGAGGAGATGGCGCGGGTCATGCACGCAACCAAGGAGGCGGGTTCGAGAATCATCGACCTCGCTCGCGTGGACGTGGAGCATCAGCTCGAGGACGTCGAGCGACGCCGGAACGAAATCGACAGCGACCGAGAGCGCCTCGCCGCGTGGACCGATCAGATCCAGGACGCCGCCGGCGATCTTCGCGAGGGCATCGTCGATGCGGCCGGCTTCATCCATGTGACGTTGAGCGCCATGCAGGACGCGGAGCGGGCCATGGCCCGGGTGGTCGGGCAGATGGCCCAGACCGACGCGGTACTCCAGAAGTTCCGTCGATCGGAGGAGGAAGCGGGCCAACAGGCGGCATCCGAGTCCGGTCCCGAACCGGCCCCCGCGGCCGAGAGCGTCCTCGTCGTCAACGGGAACGGGAACGGCTACGCGCCGGAACCACCGGTCGACGTCACGCAGGGTGCCGTCGCGCCCTCCTCACGGGAGGCCGAACCATCGGCGATCGTTTCGCAGGAGGCGCCCGTCGACCCTGTCCTCCGCCCCTAGGGTTCGTTCCAGGGCGAGGGGAACGGCACCGACCCGCCGAATC
>DATLUW010000154.1:0-4954 GCA_035577825.1 Actinomycetota bacterium
CGAACCCGACGTGCCGGACCACGTCGGGGTCCTCCGCCCCCGCCACGATCACCCGCCCCGCGTGCCGGAGCCGCTTCAGCGGATACATCGCCATGATCGGGTGCGTCGGATGGAACCCGAACCCGGTCCGGTATCTCTCGAGCAGGTCCTCCCGCTGCGCGAGCTCCGGTTCGAACTGCTCGCGCGCCTCGTACGGGTCGCGGGTGAGCGGCAGGACGCGCTCCCAGACCTCCCGGTACGACGGGTGGTGCTCGTCGTCCCAGCGGTTCGGGCACGGCGTCGCGAGGATCACCGTGCAGCCGGGCTTGCCGACCGCCTCGACCATGCCGCCGAGGTACCCGAGGCCGGTCGAGACCAGCGTGAGCAGCGGATTGGTGAACGAGTACGCGGCGTACGGGCTCCAGTCGGGAACGCCGTACAGCACGACGTCGGTGCGCTCGTCGACGAGGTCGCGCCGGGCGGGCTGGTTCGCCCTGGTCACCTGGAGGACCTCCTCGCGCGTGGCGGCGGTGGTCCCGCCGACCACCCGGTGCACCTCGAGCGGGTTCGACAGCAGGGTCTCGACCTTGAAGACGCGGTTCGGCCCGAGCTCACGGTCGACGACCGCCCCCATCCGGTCGAGCGCTTCGTGCATCCGGTTCTTCTCCGTGGACATGCTCATCGTGTCGGGGGAGTGGTGCGTCCTGATCGAGCGGTACGACGACAGGCCGACGCAGACCGACTTCCACCCGCCGCTGAACCCCCGCGTGGTCGACGCGTTGACGTAGACGGTGAGATCGGACCCCGTGACCGCCGTGCTGAGATCGACGGGCTCGCCGAGGTCGGTCTCGCCGACATGCTCCATGGCGTCGGGGTCCTCCGCGTCGTGGCAGCCGATCGCGCTGCGTTCGGCGAACTCGCCCACGAGGTCCTCGCCGATCAGCCGGGCGAGCTCGTCGTTGGTGAACTGCCGGTGCAGGGCGTTCGCGCAGACCAGCCGGATGTCCTCGCGACGGACGCCGCCCCGTTCGATCTCCCGGAGGACGAGCGGCAGCGCAGTCGCCCACAGCGGCGCGTAGCAGGGGACCGTCGGATCGTCGAACGCAACGGTCACGCGAACCGCGCCGCGAGCGAGCTCGGCGAGGGGCGGGGTGTCGATCGGCTCGCGGAGCGCACCGAGCACCTCGGCGGCGAGGTCCGGCGTCGCGGGGAGCGGCAGCGAGACGCCCGGCGGCACGACGACGGTGTCGTCCGGCAGCTCGGCCTCGATCCATCCCGTCCCGAACACCAGATGTTCACGCATCTCGCAACCACTCCGTGCCGGGATCGCCGAGGTCCGTCGCGCTGACCACACCGGTGTCGGGGAGCCGGGGGTTGTCGTGCTGGCGCGCCGCCGCGAACCAGTCGGGCTCGTCGAGGCCCGCCGTCGCCACGACCCACCACCGCAACCGCCCGAGTCCCCCCGGGTCGATCAGCGAAGCGGCGGCGTTCCGCCCGCTCCAGGCGAGCACTGCTTCGCGGCCGGCCCGGCCATCCTGCGCGACCCGCTGGCGATCGCGCTCGCGCTCGGCCCAGGCCCCGTAGCCGAGCGCCAGCAGCGCCGACCGCTGCGAGACCGTCCCGAACGAACGCATCCCCAGCGCCTCCGCCCGCTCCTCCAGGGTGGCGAAGTCGACCCCGGCCGTGATGTCGGTGGTGCCCGGGCGGTCGAGCACGTCGGCGACGACGCGTTGCCGCCGGTAGCCGTGCACCTCCGCGCCCACGACGGCACCGTAGTCCACCAGCACCGCGTACCCGCACCGGAGCAGGCGCGCGAGGCGTTCGACGAAGTGCAGGGCGCCATCGGGGATCACGGCCTCGGTTCCGGGCGGGAGCCCCTGGGGGACGGCCTCCCGCCCCTCGTCGTCCTCCGGCGCCAGGGGCTGCTCGAACGACATCAGGCGCCCGTCGCGGACGTCGACGAGCACCTCCTGGAGGTTCCCGAGGTCGTCGCGCCGGATCCACCGGAACGGCAGGTTGTCGAGCAGCTCGTTGGCGAACACCACGCCGTCCACGTGCTGGTCGAGCGCCTCGAGCGACGCCGCCACCTCGACGCCCGGGAGTCGTTCGCCGAGTGCTGCGCGCGCTCCGGAGCCGCGCTCCACCGCGACGTACCGGTGTTCGCCGAGTTCCCTCCGGACCCGCTCCGCCAGCGTGCCGTCGCCGGCCCCGACCTCCACGACCGCCGGGGGTTCGCTCATCCCCAGGCGCGAGATGCACCCCTTCAGGGCCTCCCCGACCAACTGCCCGAACACCGGGTGCACGTGCGGGCTGGTGACGAAATGGCCGGCCTCGCCGACCGGCGGCTCCTGGTAGAACCCGCGCGGCCCGTAGAGGGCGAGCTCCATGAACTCGGCGAACGAGATCGGTCCGTGGTGTTCGATCGCGCGGCGGATGGACCGCTCCGGCTCGGGATGCTCACCCGGCATCGCAGCAGCGTAATACGGCAGAATTCCCCGATGGATCCCCGACCGGCTGCGACCGTCGTGGTGGCCAGGCCGGCGCAGGGCCCGGCCGCCGATCCGCCGCGCGAGCCGGCGGAGCTCGCCGGGGTCGAGGTGCTGCTCCTTCGGCGTTCGGCCGTGAGCCGGTTCGCCCCGGGGTACGTCGTGTTCCCCGGCGGGGTGGTCGATCCATCGGACGATCATCTTGCCGCCGAGTGGTTCGGCGACCCGAGCGAGGCCGTTCGCGCGTGCGCCGTGCGTGAGCTGGCCGAGGAGGCCGGGCTCGTACTGACGGCCGAAGGCCTCCGCCCGCTGGCTCCCGGCGAGTCGATCGCCCGAGCGGTTGGGCAGGCGCCACCGACCCCGGGGGCGCTGCCCGAGGTGGCGAGGTGGCGGGCGCCGGAAGTCCTGGCGGTTCGGTTCGATGCCTGCTTCTACGCGATCGCGGCATCGGCCGGAACCGAGGCCATCCCGGACATGGTCGAGGTCGACCTGGCCTGGTGGGAGCGCCCGGGCGACGCGCTGGCGCGGCACCCGCTCTGGACCGCGCTCCTGTGGCCGACGTACCGAACGCTCGAGGCACTCGCCGAATGCGCGACGGTGGACGACGTCCTGCGGCTGCGCGTCCCGCAGGAGCCGCCGCCCGAGTCGCTGCTCGCCGGGTACACCCCGCCGGCATACCGGAGCTCGAGCTAGTGCTCCGCATCGTCCGCGTCCTGGCGCCGAACCCCGGCCCGTTCACCCTGGAGGGGACCAACACGTGGGTGGTCGGCAGTGACCCGGCGATCGTGATCGACCCGGGCCCCGAGGACGAGGGCCACCTCCAGGCGGTGGCGAAGGAGGCCGGGGCCGTCGGCGCGATCCTCGTGACGCACGGCCATCCCGATCACGCCCCCGGCGCCGCCCGCCTCTCGGAGATCACCGGAGCCGGGGTGCGGGCGTTCCGTCCGGTCGACGGGTTCGATCGCCTCCACGACACACAGCTCGTGACCGTGGGCGACACGAACCTCCGGGTCCTGTACACGCCGGGCCACACGGCCGACCACGTGACGTTCCTGGCCGAGGGCGGAACCGGCGCGATGTTCAGCGGCGACGCGGTGCTCGGGCGGGGGACGGCGATCATCGATCCCGACGACGGGGACCTGACGCAGTATCTGCAGTCGCTCCGGCGGATGCGCGAGGCCCGCCCGCGGGTGATCTACCCAGGCCACGGCCCAACCGTGTTCGACGCCGTGGGGAAGATCAAGGAGTACGAGGCCCACCGCGCGATGCGCGAGGGCCAGGTGCTCGAAGCGCTCGCCACTGGGCCGCACACCATTCCCGAGCTGGCGGCGGAGATCTACGCCGACGTCCCGTCCGAGCTCCATGCCGCCGCGGCGGTCCAGCTCCAGGCCCTGATGACCAAGCTCGAACGCGAGGAACGCGTCGCCCGAACGGGGTCTGGGGAGTCCACCCGGTTCGAGCTGTCCGTCGTGCGGAGCTGCATCCGGTGCGGCCGGCCGGCCATGCCGAGGTCCCGCCTGTGTCGCCGCTGCAGCCTCGACATGCTCCAGGAACGCGCCTGACCCGGTCTCCCCGCCGCGTTGCCGGCGAGCGCTCTGCGGCCGGGCCGCGGGGCAGTTCGCGCGATGTGTCCGTGTCGGCGGGCCGAGGTATGGTCCCGACACTCCTCCGACCGGACGGCTTCGCGCGCGCCCTCCGCTGCGCGATGGAGGAGGCCAGTGGGGCACGCCAGCGCGATCGAATCGATCGCCGTCGACGACCGGATCGAACCGGCCGACCTGAGCGAGCAGCCCGAACAACCGCCGGTCGAGCCACCCTTCGCGAGGCTCGAACGCGTCCTGTCGACGGCGCCGATCCTCCGCCGCCTGGACGAGCGGACCCTGGGTGACCTCGCCTGCTGTTCGATCGAACGACCCCACGAGCGCGGCCGGGTGCTGCTGCCCGAAGCCACCCTCCTGGACCCTGAGCCGTCGGTCGTGCTCCTCACGGCCGGCTGGTGCCTTGCCGTGCGAAGCATGCCGGACGGGTCTCGGACCGCGGTGGCCGTGTGCCGCCCGGGCGAGGTCGCCGGCGTCGAGCGCCTCACCGATCGATCGCCGGCCCCCGGCCTCCCGGCGTGGGTCTCGGCGGGGGACGGGGCCTCGGTTCGGCTGCCGGTCGATGCGCTGCGGGAGGCGATCGACGGGTCCTCCGCGGCCCGCGCGGAGCTGCAGCTCGTCCTCGCCGAGCACGTCGCGTGGCTGGAGGAGTTGCTCCTGGAACGGCTGCTCCCGGCGACCGAACGCCTCCATCGCCTGCTCGTCCGGGTGGCTTGGCGCGCCGGTTCGCCGGGCGTCAGCGGCTCAGTCGATGTTCCGCTCACGCAGGGGGAGCTGGCCGACCTGATCGGCGCGACCCGGGAGACCGTGAACCGTTCGCTCCGCCGCCTCGCCACGGACGGAGCGGTCGGGCTCCGGGAAGGGCGGGTGTGGCTCCTCCACCGTTCGGTT
>DATLUW010000155.1:0-2284 GCA_035577825.1 Actinomycetota bacterium
GAAAGCCTCGACGAATCGGCCTCGGCGAAAGCCGTGAAGGACTCCGACGCGGCGCGCCGCGACTACCTCAAGCGCTTTTACGGTGTCGCCGACGAGTCGCCGACGCACTACGACCTCGTCCTGAACACCGACAAGCTGGCGGTCGACCAGGCCGCAGAGCTGATCTCGGTCGCAGCCGGCTAGCGGCGCAGCCCAGCCGAACCGGACGAACGGCGGTCCGAAGGTCAGCCTGACGAGTTGACCCAGATCGAGCTGCCCACCGCGAAGGTGGTGCCGTCCTTCAGCGTCGCGATAGACGTCATCCCCGACGACAGGCTGAACGATGCGCTGTGAACGGGGGCCCAGTCGGCGCCGTCCGATGACTGCCACATGCCCGCCGCAGTAAACGACGCGTTCCCGACCGCGGTCAAGCCCTCCTGGCCGGCGATGACTCCGATCATCTGCTGACCGGAGAATCCGGCGTCTTCGATCGTCGCTCGTGTCCACCGCTCACCGTCGTCGGAATACCAGGCCGCCGCAGTCACTCCGTCGGGGCCTTCGTCGCGCCCGACGGCGATCAACCGTTGGCCTGACGCTCCGCCGAGCACGGCAATCCCGAGCAGCTCGAGGTGGTGGCCCGGTGTGCTCTGGAGAGCACCGGCCGGAACCGCAGTCCAGCTGTCACCCTGGTTCGTCGACGTCCAGACCGCACCGTTGAGCCCGTTGCGCCCGACGGCGACGAGCCGTCCACCCGTCTCGACGACTGCTCGCATCGCCTGGTTGGGTGCACCGACCAGGTTCGGATCGTTCCTGGCAACGCGTTGCCACGTCGCTCCGTCGTCTGCCGAACGCCAGACCGCGCCGTCGAACGATCCGCCGCTCGCGTCGCGGCCTACCGCGATCAGGACACCGCCTACCATCGACGTGACGGCGAGCATCTGCTGGGCATTGACTCCACCGCAATCTGCCGTCGAGCAGGTACTGCGATTCCAGCGATCGCCCGAGAGCCTCCACGCAATGGCGTCGACGTTGTCGCTGGACTGGTCCATCGCGCCGACGGCGACGGTCGCCCGCCCGGTCGCGCTCACCGCGAACATGTGACCGCTCCGGGTGTCGACGTTCTCCTGGGGCACCTTCGACCATGTCCCGTTCCCGTAGCTCCATACCGCCGGGCGTCCGTGATCGATCCCGACGGCGAGCGCGGACTCGCCTCCCGGCAGCGTCGTGAGGGCGTCCAGCCGCTGCGCCTTCGTGCCGTCGAGTACGTCCGTCCCGACGTCCGCGAGAGTCCACCGGTCGCCGGATCCCCCTCCCCCACCGGGCATCGGGATCACGACGGCGGCGATCACCGCGACCACCACGAGGGCGACGAGGGCGATCGTCAGCCGGCGGTGCTCCCGCGCGTACCGTGTCAGACGCTCGACCATGCCCGGCTCCGTCGACGGCCCAGGCGGCGGCGCCGGCGGGTCGGGTGTCGGCGGTGGCGGTGCCGGATCAGGTTCAGGCGAGGGATCCGACGGCGGCGGCATCGGAGGCGGAACCTCAACGCGAGGGTTGAACGCAATCACGATGCGGCCCTTCTTGTCGAGGTTCGAGATCGTGGGTGTCTGGCCGGGGCTCTCCTTCTCCATTCGCGCGGAGACGTAGTCGTAGAGCTCGTCGAGGGAAATGTGGCCATCGCGGTCCATGTCCGCCTCACCGCCTCGGATCCCGTCAACGAGAATTCGGGTGAAGGCGGACAGCGTCTGCTCGCCGAGGATCTCCGTTCCGTCGAGGGCGACCTGCATCGCGTCGGATGCAGAGATCACGACGCGGCCGGATGCCTCGGACTTGAAGCGCTCCTGGATCCCAACCTGCTCCTCGCCCTTCGCCAGCATCGCCTTCGAGAACGCTCCGGCGTAACAGCAGTCGAGGATGAGGACCTGCTGTTTCGAGCGACACTTGCGCATGGAAGCGATCACGTGCTCGGAGGGCACGGTCGTCGCCAGCAACGAGTCGGGGTCGGTGTTCATCGTGGCGAAGTAGAGCGATCCGTCTTCGTCCTTGATCCCGTGGCCCGAGAAGTAGAAGAGCGCGAGGTCGCCCAGCCGGCGCTGCCTGAAGAAGGTCTCCACCTCCTGGGCAACGACCCAGGACGGCTGGTCGATCACCGGGCGAACCCGGAAGTCACCGACGTCGTGGTCTCGCAGCAACTCACCCAGTGACTCGGCGTCCTCAACGGGCGCAGTGAGCGGCCGGAGCGAAGGATGCGCGTACCGGGAGCTCGATACGACCAGCGCGTATCGGCCGGACTCAGGCACGGAGG
>DATLUW010000156.1:0-2020 GCA_035577825.1 Actinomycetota bacterium
CAGGACGCCCTTCGAGGGGTCGGGGTTGAACAGCCCCGCGATGACCGCGGAGAGCCCAACGAAGAGCAGCAGCCCCCCGACCACATCGAGGCGGGGCTTGCTGTGCGGCGCGGACAGCTTGCCGCCGGGCACCTTTCGCCGGATCACGAGGGCAGCGGCGATCGCGAGCGGAACGTTGACCCAGAAGACCCCCCGCCACCCGATCAGGGCCGCCAGCCCGGCGCCGTACAGCGGCCCCAGGACGCTCCCGAGCTCCTGGGTCGCGCCGACCGCACCCAGCGCGATCGGCCGAGTCCTCGGGTCCCACAGGTCCCCGACCAGCGCGAACGTCACCGGCAGCAGCGCCCCGCCGGCGGCGCCCTGCACGAACCGCCCGATCACCAGCACGGGGAGGTTGGTCGCGACGCCGGAGATGATCGAGCCGAACGCGAACCCGAACAGGCATCCGTAGATCACCGGCCGCCGCCCCATCCGGTCGGACAGCTGCCCGAGGAGCGGCATCGCCGCCACGTACCCGAGGAGGTACGGCGTCACGATGAGGAACGCCTGCTCGGGATGGTTCGCGACGAGGCCGAGGCCGTTGAAGATCGTCAGCAGGATCGTCGTGACGACGTACGCGTCGAGCGCCGCGACCAGGACGCCAAGCCCTGCGATCCCGACCGCCACCCGCCGGTCGCTGGTCGTGTGGCGGACTTGTTCGCCCTCGCCCAGCTTCGGTCCGGGATCCTCGGCCTTTCGGCCGGAGCGGTTCATGCGGGGGGCGTGATGTTCGTCTGGACGCCGAAGTCCGAGAGGCCGAGCGTCAGGTCGGCCGTCTTCCCGCCCGGCTGCTGGGTCGTCACCGAGATCTGGACCAGCTGATTGCCATCCTTCGCGATCCAGAGCGTCCCGGGCACGCTGTTCGCGGCGGCCATCGGCATGAGGTGGGACACGAGCGTGCCGTCGAGGTCGGCCGTGACCTTGTAGGTGTCCACGCCGTTCACGGTCTCCTCGCCGACGGTCTTCCCGTTCGTGGCGAACTCCTCGAGCTTCGCGAGCCCCCGGTCGGAGGAGAGGATGAGCGATGGATCGAACACCCCGCCGGCGGCCCCGGGCGGCAGCTTGATGTACGACCCGGTCGGGCCCTTGATGTAGATGTCCGGGCCGATGACGATGAGGTCGAGCTCGGCGAGCGACCCGTTCTGCAGGATCTTCACCGAGCCCTGCGCCCTCCCGTCGCTCGTCACCGTGCCGGAGGCGGAGTCGACCTCGACGCCCGCAAGGGACCCCTTCCCGGTCAGCTTGAACTTCGCGCTCTCGACGTCCTGCATGGCCTGCGACGATGCCTTCAGCAGTCCGGCCGCTGCGGGCAGATTGGCCGCCGTCGTCGCGCCGTCGTTCCCGCCGGAGGAGGAACATCCGGCGAGTCCTGCGGGCAATGCCACTGCCACGATGGCCGCGAGCATGCCCCGGCGCCATCCAGCGATGGTCAGCACGAACAGCATGCTAGCCGCCGCATGCCCGGGTTGCACGGTCGTGTCCAGCGTTCGTCACCCCCGGATTCCCCGCACGACGAACACCACCCCGATCGCGCCGAGCAGGATCGTGAGCCCGAGCCGGATCCACCGGCCCGCGCGGCCGGTGAGCAGCGAGCTGCCCCCGCCGAGGAGCACCGTGATCCCGTCCATCACCGACACGCCGGCCATGAGGGCGATCGCCGTGACGATCGCGACCGCCCGCCCGTCCTCGGCCGCCGAGGCGATCAGCGCCGAGCCGGTCGTGGCGAGGAACAGCCACGACCCGGGGTTCAGCAGAACCGCGACCACGCCGCGCGTCGTGGGGTGGGCGAGCATCGCCGCGCCCCTCGCCCGCGCGTCGCGAGCCCGCTCCGCCGCGGCCTCGGCCTTGCGCACGTCGTCGCCCCGGATCACCCCGCGGGCCGCGTCCAGGGCGACGAGCAGCAGGAATGCCCCACCGACCACTTCGAGGACCCGGATCGCCGTCGGCCCCGGCGACAGCGCGGTCACGCCGGCCGCGAGCA
>DATLUW010000157.1:0-3486 GCA_035577825.1 Actinomycetota bacterium
CACAGCTCAATAACAAGGTTCTGTTCGTCGGCGGCAACGGGGGCAGCGGAACGGTCTCGTCGGTGCTCCTTTTCGACCCGGCGCAGTCTGCCTTCAGCACCTTGAACGCGCTGTCCTCCGGCCCGCGCGAGCAACACACCGCCGTCGTGCTTCCGAATTCGAACGGGAAGATCCTGATCACGGGCGGAAAGAACGGCTCGACGCCGCTCGCGACGGCGCTGATCTTCGATCCGGGCGCGAGCACCGGCAGTTGGTCGGACGCCGGGACGATGACCTCCGCTCGGTTCGGCCACAGCGCCACTGCGCTGTCGACGTCCAGCCCCGCGAACGGGAGCGTGCTGGTCGCGGGCGGGAACAACGGCTCGGCCACGCTGGGATCGGCCGACCTGTTTAGCGGCACCAACACATGGACCGCGACGGCGGCGATTCCTGCGCCGCCGTCGCAAGGCCACACGGCGACGCTGCTCGCCAACAACGTGGTGCTGATCGCCGGCGGTTTGAATGGGACGACCGTGCTGCGCGACGCCAGGTTGTATGACGCCGCGTTCGGGCTCGGCTGTACGTCGAACAGCGACTGCGCCACCGGGTTCTGCGCCAACGGCGTGTGCTGCGACAAGGCCTGCAATGGAGGCTGCGGCGTCTGCAACCTGCCCGGGTTCGTCGGGACGTGCCGGCTGTCGTCGCCCGGAACAATCTGCCGCGCGGCCGCTCCCGGAACGACCTGCGACGTCGCCGAGACCTGCGACGGGGTTTCTTTCAGCTGTCCGGCCGACGGGTTCAAGCCCTCGTCGACGGTCTGCCGCTCCGCGGCCGGCGAGTGCGACCTTCCCGAGAATTGCCCGGGAACCGGGCCCGCGTGCCCCGCCGACGCGAAGAAAGCGACTGGGACGGCGTGTACGGACGACGGCAATCTCTGCACCACCGATAGGTGCAATGGATCATCCGCCGCTTGCCAGCACGCGGCGGGGAATCAGGGAACGGTCTGCCGTGCCGCCGCTGGCGACTGCGACCTGCCCGAGGTTTGCTCCGGATCGTCACCGAACTGTCCGGCGGACGCGCGAAAGGCGAACGGAACGGTTTGTCGCGCGGCGCTCGATGAATGTGACGTGCAGGAGGTCTGCCCGGGGACGTCGCCGACCTGTCCCGCCGATGCGAAGAAGGCGAGCGGGACGGCCTGCACGAGCGACGGCAACGTCTGCACGCGCGACCAGTGCGACGGCGCGAACGTCGCTTGCCAGCACCCGGCGGGAAATGGCGGAACGGTCTGTCGGGCGGCCGTGTCCCAGTGCGACGCCCCCGAGACCTGCACCGGCAATTCGAGCGCATGCCCTGCCGACGTTCTGCAGCCGGACGGCACGAGTTGCTCGGACGGCAACGCCTGCACGCGCACAGACACCTGCCAGACAGGAACCTGCGTGGGCGCCAACCCGGTCGTCTGCACCGCGGCCGATCAGTGCCACAACGCTGGGACCTGCGCTCCGGCCACGGGCATCTGCTCCGATCCCGCCAAGCCGGATCACACGGTCTGCGACGACGCCAACACTTGCACGCAGGGAGAATCCTGCCTCGCCGGGAGCTGCCAGGCGAGGAGCACGTTTCCGGTCGTCGTGAACCTGCCGATCGAAGACGCAGGCTCGCTGGGCGGAGGCTACGCGATCGCCCGGGCGATCAATGAATCGGGCGCCTACGTCGGTATCTCGAAGACGGCGGCGGTGCCGCCCGCGTTCAACGCGTTCGTCCGTCAGCCGGGGCAGCCGATGTTCGACGTCGGCGGTCAGCCGGACTTCCCGCCGCAAAACGACGCGACCGCCATCAACAATGCGGGCGTCGTCGCGGGGATCATGGAGGAAGCCGACGGCCAGCACGCGTTCCGCTTCGGTACGGCGCTCGAGGATCTGGGCATCGGTGGCGACGGTTCGACGGTGATGGACGACGCGCTCCCGCTTCGAGGCGCGTTTCCGGCCGGCATCAACGACAGCCGACAGCTCGCGGGCATGCTGACCAGCGGGGGCGAGCTGCGCGGGTTCCGCTACACCGACGGCGTCGGCTTCGAGGACATCGGGTCGCTGGGCGGCCACCGCACTTCGGCGAACGCAATCGACAACGCCGGGACCGTCGTCGGATCGTCGCAGATCGCGGGCGGTCCGACGGAAGGCCTCGAACGCCTCGGCAGCGCCGTACTGTTCGACGACCTCGTCGGTCTCGTCGATCTCAACCTCCAGGTGGACCCGACCGCGGGCGTGACGTTGATCAGCGCGAACGCGCTCGCGGACAACTACATCGCGGGCGCCTGTCGCCACGACGGGATCATCCGCCCGTTCCGGATGAGCCGCGTCAGCGGAATCGTCGACCCGCTGTCGGGAGGCTGGGAAGGCCCGTCCTACGCGACCGGCGTGAATACGGCCGGCGACACCGTCGGCTTCGGGTGGCTCGACGCGGCCAAGACGCGACCGGCGCCGTTCGTCTACACCGATCAGATCGGCTGGAAGAACCTGAACGATCTGATCGACCCGGCCAGCGGCTGGATCTTGCTGCAGGCGCTGGCGATCAACGACAGCGGCGACGTGGTCGGCTGGGGCGTCAAGAACCAGCAGGTCAGCGCGTTCCGCCTGAAGCTGTCGCCCCAGCAGTTGGCCTGCGGATCGTCGGCCAACACGTGCGGCGGCGGGACGGGCGGGGACGACGCGATCTGCGTGTTCGGCGACGGCGTCGTTCCTCTCGGCGATGGGCAGTACGCGGCGGTGTTCGGCTACCAGAACGCGGGGCTGACCAGCTTCCGCCCGACGACGAACCAGCTGCTGATCGACGGGGTCGTCGTAGCGAATCCGCAACCGGCGCCGCCAACCTTCCTGATGCCCGGCGGCCACGCAGGTTCGTACGTGCCCCATGTGTCGGCCGGCCACACCATCACCTGGAGGGTCAACGGCAAGACGGCCACATTGACCACAGGGGGCCGCACCCTCGGTCGCGTGCCGATCGGCGGCAACGGGGTCGGCGTCATCGTCGACGACCAGCTGGTCACGATCAAGATCGACACGGCGCCGCCGGCCGATCCGACCCACCAGAGCGAACCGGCCGTCGGCGCTGCGTTCGACGGCGTGCTGGCGGGGCAACTGGGCGTGAGCCCGACGGGCGCGGCGACGTACACCGTTCCGATCAAGATCCCGCCTGGGATCGCCGGCATGGCTCCGAACCTGAACCTCGTCTACAACAGCCAGGGCGGCGACGGGCTGGCGGGCCAGGGGTGGGAGCTGACGGGATTGTCCGTGATCCACCGGTGCCCGAAGGCGATCGTGCAGGAAGGCTACAACCGGCCGGTGACGATGGACTCATTCGACGCGAGCCCCAACGGTGCGGTGCCAGAAACGAACCAGGATGGGCTCTGCATCGATGGCAAGCGCCTGTTCCAGCGCTCGACCTCGCCTTACACGTATCAACCGGAGAACGAAGATTTCACGGTCGTCACCCGGAACAACGACACGCAGG
>DATLUW010000158.1:0-2195 GCA_035577825.1 Actinomycetota bacterium
AAGAACGGGGTGCGCGACGACTACACGTTCAGCGGCGACTTCCGCCTGTATGCGCACCCGGGGGACACGGTGCAGGCGCAGGGGTTCCGCAGCGAGAGCGCCGGAGGGGGGTTCATCACCGGGTCGATCGCCGGCTACCTCGTGCCGACGCCGTAGACTCCGGCGAACCGCCGGCCGGTCAGCCCTCGTCCGCCGACTCCGGCGGCGCGAGCTCGTCGAGCACGTCGGGCAGCTCGTTGAGGTTCTCGAGCTCGGCGGCCCGGGGGTAATTCGTCACCTCGGACAGCCGGTTGATCCACACGGCCGTGATCCCGAGCTCGGAGCACGGCGCCAGGTCGTGGAACACGCCCTCCGCCACGTGGATGTGGTGGTGGTGGTGCCGGTCCGCGCCCGTTCGTTCGTAGAAGGCCTTCCAGTGGCCGTGCGCCGGCTTGTACGAACCGGCCTCCGCGGCCGTGATCGTGATGTCCGGCGTGATCCCGAGGTGCTTCACCGACTCGGCGAGAAGGTCGGGGTCGGTGTTCGACAGCAGCCCGAGCTTCCAGCCGCGCTCGTGGAGCTCCGCCAGCTTGCCCGGCACCTCGTCGAACGCCGGCCACGACGGGAGCGAGTCCGCCAGGGCGAACTCCATCCCCACCGGAACGGCCAGGTTCTCGTCCTGCGCCAGCTTCGCCAGCGTGTCTCGCAGCACCTCGCGGTACGGCGCCGCGGAGTCCTGTTCGATCTCGGGCTCCACCTCGTGGAAGCGCTCCAGCAGGTGTTCGAGCATCGGCTCGTCGGCCTCCGGCCACACCTCGGCCATGGCCTGCGCGATCCCGAGCTCCCAGTCGATCAGCGTGCCGTACACGTCGAACGTCGCCCACCGAGTCGTCATGGACCGGAGGGTAACGCAGTCGAAAGCGACGCGGTCCGCGAGACGGCCGGGCGGCTAGCGGAGCGGGCCGGGCGAGGAGGGGCCGGCTGAGGGTGCGGGGCCGCCGCCGGGGCGGTTCATGCGACGCGCGACCGCCATGCCGGCGGCGCCGGAGGTGCGCTGCGGCCGCTTGATCAGTCCGTCGAGGATCTCGACGAGCTCGTCCTTGTCGACGGTCTCACGTTCGATGAGGACGTCGGCCAGCTTGTTGAGGTGCTCGCGGTGGTCGGTGAGGATCTCGAGCGCCTCGTCGTGGGCCTCGTCGATGAATCTGCGGACCTCGGAGTCGATCTCGAACGCGATCTGCGGCGAGTAGTCGGGCTGCGCCGACAGGTCGCGCCCGAGGAACACCTCGTGCTGCTTCTGCCCGAGCGTCTGGGGACCGAGCAGGTCGGACATCCCGAACTCCGTCACCATCTGCCGCGCGATCCCGGTGGCGCGTTCGAGGTCGTTCTGCGCGCCGGTCGTGATGTCGCCGAACACGATCTCCTCGGCCACCCGCCCGCCGAGCAGCATCGCGAGCTCGTCGATGTACTCCTCCCGCGTCACGAGGAACTTGTCCTCCATCGGCAGGGTCATCGTGTACCCGAGCGCCCGGCCCCTCGGGAT
Organism: Actinomycetota bacterium; assembly: GCA_035577825.1. Classification (GTDB taxonomy): domain Bacteria; phylum Actinomycetota; class UBA4738; order UBA4738; family JACQTL01; genus DATBHM01. The sequence continues at coordinate 1,523 of DATLUW010000158.1, forward strand.
GATCGTGATCTTGTGGACCGGGTCGGCGTTCGGCAGGAGGTACGCGACCAGCGCGTGCCCGCCCTCGTGGAACGCGATGACGCGCTTCTCGCGGTCCGAGATGATCCGCGTCCGCCGTTCGGGCCCCGCCACCACGCGGTCGATGGCCTCCTCGATCTCGGGCATGGTGATCGAGCGCTTGGAGCGCCGGGCGGCGAGCAGCGCCGCCTCGTTGATCGCGTTCTCCAGGTCGGCGCCCGTGAACCCGGGGGTTCGCCGGGCGATCACGTCGAGGTCCACCGTCGGGTCGAACGGTTTCCCCCGCGCATGGACCTTGAGGATGCCCTTGCGCCCCTCGAGGTCCGGCCGGTCGATCACGATGTGCCGGTCGAACCGCCCGGGACGGAGCAGCGCCGGGTCGAGGATGTCCGGGCGGTTGGTGGCCGCCATCAGGATCACGGTGGTCCGCTGGTCGAACCCGTCCATCTCGACCAGGAGCTGGTTGAGCGTCTGCTCGCGCTCGTCATGGCCACCGGCGACACCCGCGTTGCGGCTCTTGCCGATGGCGTCCAGCTCGTCGATGAAGATGATGCACGGCGCCTTGGCCGTGGCCTGGGCGAACAAGTCGCGCACGCGGGCGGCGCCCACGCCGACGAACATCTCCACGAACTCGGAGCCGGAGAGGCTGAAGAAG
>DATLUW010000159.1:0-2606 GCA_035577825.1 Actinomycetota bacterium
CGAGCAGGGCTATCACCTGTCGAAGGACCTCACCGATCACGCGCTCGAGATGCTCCGCAACCTCAAGGCGAGCAATCCGTCGAAGCCGTGGTTCATGTGGTTCTGTCCGGGAGCCAACCACGCCCCGCACCAGGCGCCGGCCGAATACATCGCGAAGTACAAGGGCAAGTTCGACGACGGCTACGAGGCCTACCGCAGGTGGGTGCTGCAGCGGATGATCGACAAGGGAGTGTTGCCCAAGGGCACCGCGCTCACGCCGATCAATCCGCTGCCCGGTGCGGTCGCCAACCTGGGCGACGCCGTGCGGCCGTGGGACACGCTCTCACCCGACGAGAAGAAGCTGTTCGCGCACATGGCGGAGGCCTATGCCGGATTCTCGGAGTACACCGACGCCCAGGTCGGGCGCATCGTCGACTACCTGCAGGAGACGGGGCAGCTCGACAACACGCTGGTCATGTATTGCGCAGACAACGGCGCGTCCGGCGAGAGCACGCCGAACGGCTCGGTCAACGAGAACAAGTTCTTCAACAACTACCCCGACAGCATCTCCGAGAACATGAAGTACCTGTCACGCCTGGGGTCGCCGGACACCTACAACCACTACCCGACCGGCTGGGCGACGGCGTTCTCGACGCCGTTCCAGATGTTCAAGCGCTACGCGAATTTCGCCGGTGGCACCTGCTGTCCGCTGGTCGTCTCCTGGCCGAAGGGCATCAAGGTGAAAGGCGAGTTGCGGAACCAGTACCACCACTCGACCGACATCGTGCCGACGATCCTCGACGTCTGCGGCCTGCAGATGCCGGCGACCTATCGCGGGGTCCAGCAGTGGCCGCTCTCCGGGGTGTCGATGCGTTACAGCTTCGACGCCGCGCCGGATGCTCCGACGCAGAAGCATGTCCAGTACTACGAGATGCTGGGGACCCGCGGCCTCTGGAAGGACGGCTGGAAGGTGGCGTCGCTGCACGCTCCGCTCACCGGCAAGGGTCACTTCGAGGCGGATCAGTGGGAGCTCTACCACACCGACGCGGATCGCTCGGAGTCGAAGGATCTCGCCAAGGATGATCCCGGCAAGGTGAAGGAGTTGGTCCAGGCGTGGAACGACGAGGCACGGAAGAACCTGGTACTGCCGCTCGACGACCGCACGGCCATCGAGCTGATCAAGGTCGAGCGACCTTCGGTGGAACCCGCGCGGGATCGTTACGTCTATTACCCGAACACGTCTCCGGTCCCCGAGGGCGTCGCCGTCAACGTCCGCGGGCGCTCATACAAGATCATCGCCAACGTCGAGCTCACCGGCCCGGACGCCTCGGGCGTGATCTTCGCGCATGGGTCGCGCTTCGGCGGGCATGCGCTGTTCATCAAGGACCACAAGCTGCACTACGTGTACAACTTCCTCGGGATCGCTCCCGAGCAGCAGTTCGTTTCACCGCCGCTCACCCGGGGCAAGCACTCGCTCGGCATGGAGTTCGTCCGCGATACGACGGGTGCGCACGGAGAGTCGATCGGACACACGAGGCTCTACGTCGACGACAAGGTCGTCGCGCAGGGACCGATGCGCACGCAGGCGGGCAAGTTCACGTTGGCGGGGGATGGCCTGTGCATCGGCTATGACAGCGGTGACGCGGTGAGCCACGAGTACCGGACGCCCGGCACGTTCAAGGGCGGCACGATCTTCGCCGTGGGCATCACGGTGGAGAAGGCGGCGTACCTCGATCTCGAGCAGGAGGCGAGGCGGGCGCTGATGCGCGAGTAGTCGCGCAGGGCGTGGCGGTTGTCGCGCACGCGCACGCCCGCGATGCCCTCACCTCCTACCACCGGCGAGGGCACCCGCCCGACGGTGACGTCGTGACGACCGGACGCTCCTGCGTACCGACCCTAACCAACGAGTGCACACGCAATTCCGTGCACGGTCGACGCGCAGTCCCGGGGGCGCCGGGTAGCGAATGTGCTCCACCCGTGGGTCGTCAACGATGCTAGGATGACGAGCATGTGACGACCGAGTCCAGAGGGAGAACATTTGCATGATTCAACGATTCGCGCAGCCCGCCTTCCGACAGGCAAGCGGGCTCGATCATGAGAAGCCGCAGGTTCCCTGGAGTCGACTGGCGTCCGCGCCGAAGGTGACGAAGGGGCCGGAGCCGCCTGCCGTGGGAAGCAGGGGCGCACAGGCCCGCCGCTCCAAGAGCGACTCGATCTCGATACTCCTCATTGAAGACAACCGGCTCTTCCGAGTCGGTCTGGCCAGCCTGCTCAGAAAGCAGAAGGGCTTGAAACTGCTGGCGGCCGCGCCAAAGCCGGATGTCATTCCGCAGCTCGGTCCGTGGCAGCGTCCCGACGTCATCCTGTTGGACTTGGGGTTGGGAGACCGCGGAAGTATCCAATCCGTGCGAGGGATCCGCCAAGCGAGTCCCCAATCCAAGCTGATCGCGATGGGGCTGATTCCGGTGAGATCCGAGATCCTCGGCCTCGTGAGAGAAGGCGTCTCCGGATTCGTGGTCAAGGATGCCTCGATCACGGACTTTGTCGCCGCGATACGAGCCGTGGCCGCGGGACACAAGGTGTTCCCCTCGTCGCTGACCGATTCGCTGCTCACCCAGATCGTCGAA
>DATLUW010000160.1:0-3582 GCA_035577825.1 Actinomycetota bacterium
TGTGCTGCTGGTTTCCGGTGATGTTCAGGAACGACGTCGCCGGGATGTTGAGCGTGCCGCCCTCGTTCGTCCCGATGGTCGAGAAGTTGTTCCACGTGAACGTGTCCCCTGCGGTGACGTTCACTGTCCCCGAGCCGTCGAGCGTCCCGCTGTCGAGCGAGATCGTGGCGCCGGACATGTTGTGGTCGACCCGGATGGTGCCCGAGTTCACGTCCAGGGTCGTCGTGGTGATGGCGCCCTTGAGCGTGGCGTTGCCGAGCGGGACGACCGTCGTCGACCCGGCGGTGAACGTTCCGTCGACCTCCGTGGACGACCCGCCGAACATCACCGCGGCGCCCGCGGCCGCGATCGACGGGTTCGAGTTGCCGCCGCTCGGTGCGAGCTTCCGGGTGCCGTTCGTGAACCCGAGCGTCTTCCCCGACGCCGCGTTGTAGACGCCCCCGTCCGGCGTGGCGCCGAGGTTCGGGCCGCTCGAGGCGATGTCGAGCTCGCCGCCGTTCACGTTCACCGTGCCGTCGTTCAGGAACGGGACGGAGATCGTCGTCAGGGTCGCGCCCGTCTTCGTGTAGGTCCCCGCGGCCTTGTTGTCGAACAGGCCTTGCCCGAACGGCATCGAGATGCCCGACGACGTCTGGTCGGTGAACACGCCGGTGTTGTTCAGCTGCGCGCTGTTGACATACGAGAGCGACCCGGCGCTCCAGGTCGTCGCGCCGGCGACGTCGAGGACGATGCCGTTGAGCGTGGTCGCGCTCGGGATTGAGAGGGCCGTCCCGACCTTCAACTGGCCGGTCGGGGTCGCGCCGTTCATTCCGGAGAGCGACCCGCCGGCGAAGGTCAGGTTCGCGATCTGGCCCTCCGTGCCGCCGTTCGTGCCGTTCAGGATGGTCAGCGTGTTCGAATCGATCGAGAGCGAACCCGTGCCGTTCAGCGTGTCGATCGTTCGGTTGGCGGCGAGCACGTTCACGTCGAAGTGCACCGTGGCCGGGTTGTTGATGCACACCACGCTGCCGCTCGTCGGGAGCGTGTTGAGGTCCCAGTTGTTCGCGGTGCTCCAGTTGTTGTCGCCGCCGCCCCCGTCCCAGGTCTTGTTGCAGGTCACGACCGCCGAGGCGCGCGAAGCGCCGAGCAGCCAGCCGGCCGCGACCACCGCCGCGGCGAGCACCAGGAACGATGCGATGCGCGGACGTGTGAGGGCGCGGCTCGCGCCGATGCCTGTCGTCATGGAATCCTCCCCCCAGCACGGCCCCGCCCCCAGAGCCGTCGCAACCAAGTCGAGCGAGCGGGGGGAGTTTCCACAAGGGCCATGCCCCTCGTCAAGGAGACGATGCGGGTGCCCCGGCTCCGGGATCAGGAGTCCAGGAACGCCCAGTTGATGGCCGCGTAGGCGATCGCGGTGAGGGCGACGACAGGCGCCGTGGCGATCCAGATGGCCAGACCGCGCCGGAGTTCTTCCAGGCCGTACCGGGCCCGACCCGCGGAGCGCCCGGACCGGCCGTTGCAATCCCGTGACGATCGGCGGACGCTGTTGCGTCGATGCCGACCGCGAAGAAGACGAGCGTCCCGCCCGACCGGCTGGCGCTGTACCAGCGGCTCCTGGCGGCCCTTCCCGAGATCGAGGAGAAGTCGAACTTCGGCTCGGCCTACACGGCCGTCAACGGGAACATGTACTCGATGATCTCCAAGTACGGCTCCGTCGGGATCTGGCTCCCGGATGACGTGCGGGCGGAGTTCGTCGAGCGGTTCGGCGCGCAGATGTACCAGGCGGACCCGGCCTGGCCGGTGTCGAAGAAGCTCGTGGCCGTCCCGGACGACGTGCTCGCCGACACCGAGACGCTCCGACCGTACATGGAGGCGAGCTACCGGTTCGCCCTGACGCTCCGGCCGAAGCCGACCACGAAGCCGGCGAAGCCGAGTTCCTGACTCTCAGCTTCCTCTCAGCGCCGCCCGCCCAGTCTTCCGGGGGAACCGACCGGAAGGAGGGCGACATGCGCCATCGATGGGTGTTCGCGGGGGTGACCATCGCGCTGCTGGGGGCGCTCGCGACCGGCGCTCCCGCCGCGACCGGCGCGCCCCAGCGGGCGGCGGCGGTTCGGCCGGCGTTCGGGGTCGACCCCGGGGACTTCGTGCGGTACGTGACGAACCCGTTCCTGCCGTTCAAGCCGGGCACGGAGCTCGTGTACCGCGGAGTGAAGGACGGCGAGGGCATCACCGACCGGGTTCGGGTGCTGTCCCGGACCAAGACGATCCTCGGGGTCAAGGCGACGGTCGTGCGGGACGTCTCACGCCACGGTTCGCAGCTCATCGAACGAACCGAGGACTGGTACGCGCAGGACCGACGTGGCAACGTCTGGTACTTCGGTGAGGACACGGAGGAGTTCCTGCCGGGTGGACGCGTCAGCAGGGAGGGCTCGTGGCAGGCGGGGGTGCATGGCGCGGTGCCGGGCATCGTCATGGAGGCGAACCCACACGCGCCGGACGGGTACCGCCAGGAGCTCTACCGGGGGCACGCCGAGGACACCGCCTGGGTGCTCCGCCGCGGCGGTTCGATCGACGTCCCGCTCGGCACCCTCCACCACGTGCTGCTCACGCTGGAGTGGACCCGCCTCGAGCCGAACGTCATCGACCGCAAGTACTACGCGAAGGGGTTCGGCATCGTCCGGGAGGCCAGCGCGACCGGTCCGCTCGAGACCTCCGAGCTCGTCTCCGTGCACCGTCCCTAGGACAACCCCGTGCGCGCACTGGTGATCGAGGACCATCCGCGGATCGCCCTCCTCCTCCGGCGCGGGCTGGGGGAGGAGGGCTTCGTGGTCGACGTGGCGCAGACGGCAGGCGACGGGCTGTCGCGGGGGACCGAGTACGACTACGACCTCATCGTGCTCGACCTGATGCTCCCGGACGGCGACGGCGTCGACGCGCTGCGCCGGCTCCGCGAACGCGAACGGTGGAGCCCGGTCCTGATCCTCACCGCGCGCGACTCGGTCGACGACCGCGTGCGGGGGCTCGACGCGGGTGCGGACGACTACCTGGTGAAGCCGTTCGCGCTGCCCGAGCTCATCGCGCGCGTCCGCGCCCTGATCCGCCGGGCGCCGTCGCCACGGCCGGTCGCCCTGGTGGTCGGCGACCTGTCGCTCGACCCCGCGACGCGCGACGTGCGGCGCGGCGACGTCCCGGTCCACCTCAGCCCGAAGGAGTTCGCGCTGCTGGAGTTCCTGATGCGGCATCCGGGTGAGGCGCTCCCGCGGGCGACGATCGTCGAACACGTCTGGGACCCGCTGGCGGTCGGGGACTGGAACCTCCTGGAGGTGTACGTGCGGTACCTGCGGCAGAAGGTCGACCGGCCGTTCGGCCGTTCGTCGATCGAGACGGTCCGGGGGGTCGGGTACCGGCTGCGCGACGAGGGCGGCGGCGCCGGGGCCGATCGATGAGCCTGCGGACCCGGCTCACGATCGGGTTCGCCGCGGGGATGGTGGTGGTGCTCGCCGCGCTGGCGCTCTTCGTCGACTGGCGCGTGGGGCACGACCTCACGGCCGGGATCGACATGGACCTCCGCGGCCGGGGGCAGGTGATCGTGGCCGCCGTCCA
>DATLUW010000161.1:0-4443 GCA_035577825.1 Actinomycetota bacterium
TCCTGCTGATCGATCCCGTCGAGCACGCGCGCGAGGTACGGCACCGTCGACATGTCCGCCCGGTAGCCGGTGGCGAGCACCACGCGGTCGACCTGGATGTGGTCGCCGTCGGAGAGGCGGACGTTCACCGCGTCGTTGTCGTGGACCTCTTCGACCTGCGTGCGCGGGTGGCGGCGGACGTCCCCGGCGGCGAGCCGCGGCGTCAGCCAGGGTTCGAGCTTCAGGCGGCCCTCCGCCCAGAACCGCGCCGCGATCGCCTCGCGCTCGGCCTGCGGGAGCGAACGCCACCATCCCTTCGTGCCGATCGTGGACTCGACCAGCGGGTTGACGAACGACCAGTCGGCTGCGGCGAACGCCGGCTCGTCGTGGCGGTGGACTACGTCGACGCGCGCGGCGCCGGCGTCGACCATCAGCGCGGCCCACTCGTACGCGCTCTGCCGCCCGCCGACGATCAGGATGCGCCGCCCGACCAGGTCGTCGAAGGCGACGACGTCGCAGGTGTGGGCCCAGCGCACGGGCGACAGCTCGCCGATCCAGTCCGGGCGAACACCGAACGACGCGATGCCCGGTGCGGCGACGATGGCTGCGGCCTCGATCGCTTCGCCGTCGTCGAGCGTGGCCCGGAACCCGCCGCCGCCCACGGGCTCGATGTCCTCCACGCGGACGTCGGACACGTCGAGGCCCTTCTGCGCCCGGAACCAGTCCGCGTAGTCGAGGAACACGCCGATCGGCACGGGGTCGATGTCGGCCGGTACGATCCCGCGCTCCTCGAGGTACGCCTCAAAGGTGTGCACGTAGGTGGCGTCGAGGTGCCAGTCGACCCCCGAGCGCAGGAACATCCCTGCAGGCATGTGCTCGCGCCAGAACCCCATCGGACGGCCGACGATCGTCGTGTCGACGCCCCGGTCGCTCGCGTACGCGGCCGTGGCCATGCCGTAGGGGCCGGCGCCGACCACCAGCAGTTCCGTGCGCTGCATGCGAACCTCCCCGGGCCGGGCGGGCACCCGGCCTCAGGGCGGATTATCGGCGCCCGCGGCCGTGAAGCGGAAGGGGTCCACCCGGGAGTCCGGGCCTACACTGAGCTCCGAGGCACGCCCTCCGATCGAAGGAGCCGGGAAACGCCCATGGCCACCAGCAGATCCGTCATCGTCTCGGCGGTCCGGACGCCGGTCGGGAAGTTCGCCGGCGGGTTCCGGGGACTGCAGGCGGTCGACCTGGGGGCAGCGGCCGTCCGCGAGGCGGTGGCGCGCTCGGGCGTGGAGCCGGAACGGATCGACTACGTGCTCCTCGGGCACGTCCTGCAGGCGGGAACCGGGCAGATCACCGCGCGCCGGGCCGCGATCGCCGCTGGGATCCCGCGCGAGGTCCCGGCCATCACGCTCAACAAGGTCTGCCTGTCGAGCCTCAACGCCATCGCGCTCGCCGACCAGCTGATCCGCGCCGGCGAGATCTCGGTGGCGGTCGCCGGCGGCATGGAATCCATGACCAACGCCCCGTTCGCGCTGCCGAAGGCGCGGGCGGGCGTCCGCATGGGGAACACCAACCTCGTCGACACCATGATCCACGACGGGCTGTGGTCGACCTTCACCGGGCAGCACATGGGCGAGTCCTCGGACGAGGTGAACGCCGAGCTCGGACTGACCCGGGAGGACCAGGATGCGTGGGCGGCCCGGTCCCACCGGCGTGCGGCGGAGGCATGGTCGTCCGGCCGGTTCGCCGAGGAGGTCGTCGCCGTCGATGTGCCCCAGCGCGGGGGCGATCCGGTCGTCGTCGACCGCGACGAGGGCTTCCGGCAGGACACGACCGCGGAGTCGCTCGCGAAGCTCGCGCCGGCGTTCGGCTCCGACGGGACCATCACCGCGGGGAACGCGTCGCAGCTCTCCGACGGCGCAGCCGCGACGGTGGTGATGAGCGCCGCGAAGGCCGAGGAGCTCGGCCTCGAGCCGCTCGCCGAGATCGTCGCCCATGGCATGTGCGCGGAGCGGTTCGCCTATCTCCACACCGTCCCGGCGATCGCCATGCAGAACGCCCTCAAGAAGGCCGGCCTCGACGCCCACGACATGGCGCACCTCGAGATCAACGAGGCGTTCGCCTCGGTGGCGCTCAACGCGACACGCATGCTCGGCGTCGACGAAGCGGTCGTGAACCCGAGCGGCGGCTCCGTCGCCCTCGGCCACGCGCTGGGATCCACGGGCGCGCGCCTGGTCGTGACGCTCGTGCACGAGCTGCGCCGCAGGGGCGCCGAGTACGGTGGCGCGACGCTGTGCGGCGGCGGCGGGCAGGGCGACGCCCTCGTCGTCCGCAACCCGGCCTGATCAGGCGGTCTCTTCGGCCTTTCCGATCGCCCCGCGCACCCTATCGGGCTCGTGCACGAACTGCACCCAGCCTGCCTTCTCGAGCGTCGAGCGGGCGTCCTCGGCGACGTCATCCCCACCGACCACGTCCGCGCCGAACAGTCGCGCCACCCACCAGGTGGTCGAGGCGATCTCGTTGCGGAGGCCGTCCGCCCGCTGCATCTCGAGCATCCGGACGGCTCGCTCTCGCGCCGCATCGACGTCGCCCTCGACCAGCAGGAGCAGCACGTCCGAGGTGGGGAAGGTGTCCCGGAACGACGGGTCGTCGGGGTCGACGGCGGCGAGCGCCTCCGTCAGCTCGGCGCGGGCCCGGGCGAACTCGCCCTTCATCACGAGCACCAGCACCAACCGGTCGACCGTCCACGTCGGCAGGGTTCGTTCGCCGAGCTCGTTCGAGATGCGGATCGTCTCCCGGAGGTCGGCCTCGGCCCCGTCGAGGTCGCCGAGCAGCCGCCGGATGGTCCCCCGGTCGCTCTGCGCGCTGGCCTCCTCCCACCGGGCGCCGAGGTCGTGGAACGTCCGGTAGGCCTGGTCCGCGAACCGGTGCGCCTCCTCGATCTCGAGCATCCGCCGCAGCGAGTTCGCGATCGACTGCTGGGCCACCGCAATCGTGAACGGATCCCGCATGGCCCGGCCGAGCTCGAGCGCCTCGCGGGCCATGGCGAGCGCCTCGTGCTCGTCGCCGACCGGCGAGATGACCGACGTGAGCGACGTCAGCGCCCGGGCCTCCGCCCACCGGTCGCCCTCGGGGTTGTCCCGGGCGAGCTGCAGGGCGCGTTCGAACATCGAGCGCGTCGTGTCGTAGTCGCCGCGCCAGTACGGGACCCAGCCGGCCATCAGCAGCGCCCGCGAAATCGCCCAGGGGTCGTCGAGCTCCACGGCCGTCTCGATGGCACGCTCGAACAGCACCGACGCCGTGTCCGGCCGGGCGCGGACGTTCAGCTCGATGTCGCCGAGGAACCGCGACGCGTGCGCCACGGTCCACACCTCGTCGGCGCCGACCTCGAGCGCCCTGGCCAGCGAGGCGGCCGCGTCGTCGAACCGGCCGAGCCAGTACTGCGCCTCGCCGCGCGTGGAGAGAATCCTCGCCTCGCGCGTCGACCAGGACGACTCGTCGCCCGCCATCGCGAGCGCGCGGTCGTACAGGTCGATGGCCGTTCGGGACTCGATCCGCCACCGCGCGACGTCGCCGGCGTGCGCGAGCGCGTCCACGGCGCGCTCGGCCAGGGTTCGGTCCTGTGGATTGAGGTCGAGCGAGGCGGCGGCCGCGTGCTCGAGGTGCCAGGCCACTCCTTGCGGGTGGCGTTCGATCGTCCCGGCCTCGCGCATGCGGTCGACGATCCCGACGTGGAGCCGGACGCGTTCGCGCTTCGGGAGGCTCTCGTACGCGACGTCGCGGAGCATCTCGTGCCGGAACCGCCACTCCCCCGGCCGGTCGGCGTCGCGCACCAGCAGCTCGTTCTCCTCGAGCGTCTGCAGCACGCGCGGGTCGGGCGCGGCGGCCACCAGCGCGAGGTCGGATTCCTCGAACGTGAGCATCGAGAACACCGACGCCTTGCGGAACAGCTCGCGGGCATCGTCGGGCAGGTGGTCGATGCGCGACGCCACCACGGCCTGCACGGTCGGCGGGAGCAGATGGCTGTGCGGGGCGCCCTGCGTGTGCTCGGCGTGCTCGTCGAGCATCATGCCGGTCGTCTCCACGATGAAGAACGGGTTGCCGCCCGTGTTCGTGGCGATGCGGGCGGCCGTGCGGTCGTCGATCGACTCGGCCGCGGCGCGCGCGAGTTCCGCCGCCTCGTCCATCGGCAGCGGGTCCAGCCGGAGCGACACGGAGTCGGGGTGCGAGCCCCAGGTCGGGCGCGACTCGAGCAGCGAGTCGCGGGCGACCGCCACCACCATCACCGGCAGCCCCTTCGCGCCCTCGAGCAGCTGGTCGACCACGTCGAGCAGGCTCTGCCGCGCGACGTGCAGGTCCTCGAACACCATCACGACCGGCCCGTTCCGCGAGAGCCCAATGAGGAACGACAAGAAGCCCGCACGGAGCTCGGCGGCACGGAACCGGCGCCCTTCGCGCGCGGGCTCCGTGAGC
>DATLUW010000162.1:0-4467 GCA_035577825.1 Actinomycetota bacterium
CCTGCCGCTCGGCGCGGCGGTCCCGCACGATCGACGGCACGTGGCAGAGCGCAGGCGGCAGCGCGCCTTCGAGACGGTCGAGCCCGAACGCGAGGACTCAGCTCCCGCGCGGGCGGCGCCCGCGCGCACGCCGCCCGCGAAGGAGCCGCTCGGCCGGGTGGCGCCGAACGGCGGCCCCGCCGACGCCCACCGCGTCGGTCCCGGGGCGGCCGGGCGCATCGACCGGGCCCGCGGCGGTGGGCGCCCGCTGACCGCGCCCGTCCGCACCGGCCTCGAGTCGGTGACCGGGCGCGATCTCGGCGACGTCCGGATCCACACCGGCGGCGAGGCCGACCGCCTGGCGCGGGGCGTGGGCGCGAGGGCGTTCACCTCGGGGTCGGACGTGTTCTTCAAGGCGGGCCGCTACGCCCCGTCCACCGCGGCGGGCGGGGCGCTGCTCGAGCACGAGATCGGCCACGTCGTCGGGCCGCCGTCCCCACCGAACGTCGTGCTCCGGGACGACGACGACGATGACGACGACGGCGGGGGGTTCGGCGGCGAGGACGAAACCGCGAAGCCGCCGGCCAAGGACCCGGCGATCCTCGAGGACGAGTTCCCGGACGATCCGAAGGGCGCGCGCATCGAGGCCGAGAACCGCCTGCGCGGCAAGATGAACGAGGCCCTCGCCGCGGACAATCCGCTCGAGGGAGCGCGGCTCGAGCGCCAGCTGCTCCTGCTCATGTACACCCACCAGGACGACTTCAACTGGGTGCAGGGCGTCGAGGAGTATGTCGTCGCGTGCGCGGAGGACTCCAAGGACGAGGCGACCGTCCTGCGGAAGCTCGGGCCCTACTCGAACTGGTCGCTCGTGATCACCCCGCAAGCGTTCCCGGCGACCTGGGCGGAGCTGGTCAGGCGGCAGCTCGACCTCGGCGTGGACGGGGCCCAGCTGCAGGCCGAGGCGAAACAGGCCTGGGACAACCTGGCGTCGTGGGCCAACCAGGTGCCGCCGTACGTCGTCCAGAACGGCCTGCCGGTCGAGTTCGCCCAGGCGCTCGCGCTGGACAAGTTCGACCTCGGCTCGAAGATGTCCCAGGACGACGCCGCGGACGCGACGCTGCAGTACCTGGCGGCCGCCAAGCGCTACCGGTTCACGGCGTTCAAGGCCGGGTTCGTCGCCGGGTGGCAGCAGTTCGTGATCACGCTGTCCGCAGACGTCAAGGCCGGGCTGGTGGTCGTGAACCAGGCACAGATCGACGAGATGCTCGGGGCATCGACCAAGCTCGGCGACATGGCCAAGGCGGCCGGCGCGCCAGACGCGGACGGCTACCGCGAGCTCGACACGGAGATGGTCAACCTGCAGCAGGCGGGGTTCTTCGTGTTCCTGATCTCGTTCCTCCAGAGCATGCAGGACTCGGCCAGCCTGTGGAAGAAGGCCGTCGACCTGTTCGACCAGAAGATCGCCGAGGCCGACACCACCATCAAGGGAACCGGCAACATCGACAACATCGGGCACGGGTTCTGGTGGGCCTTCTACCACGGGTACTTCCAGGGGGCCGTCGTCGCGACCGCGATGGCCATCTACGAACACAAGGGCGAGGTGTTCGCCAAGCTCGTCGCGCTCGGGGCGCTCCTCGCCATCGCGCAGGACACGCCGATCGGCTGGATCGCGGACCTGTTCGGCGGGCTGGTGATCATCGAGGGCGTCGGCTCGCTGCTGCTCGCGTTCAAGAAGGTGGGCGGCTCCAACTACGTGACGACCCTGCAGAAGCACAGCGCCGAGCTCGCCCAGGAGATGGCGAGCGCGATCGCGAACGGCGTCCTCGCGTACGTCGTCGGCAAGGGCATCGAGGCGACGGCCGAGGCCATCCGCGTGCGGATGGAGAAGTTCAAGGCCGGCGGTGCGACCGAGCGGGAGGCCGGCCGCAAGGCGATGGAGGAGCCGGAGGAGGCGGGCATCGGCGTCTCACAGCCGGTGAAGATCACGGATGAGGCCCGCGGCGCGCCGTCCATGCGCGGCAAGGACGCGGAGGTCAAGGCCCAGAAGGACGAGCTCACCCTGAAGGAGGAGGCCGCCGACATCGCGGACGCCGTCAAGACCGCTCCGAGGGTCCCGAAGTGGACCCTGGTCGAGCTGATCCGGGAGGCGAAGTACTGGGCCGAGCGCGGGATGGGCAAGTGGATCCAGCGGGCCCAGGTCGAGGGGCGCATCCACGTCATGTCCAAGGAGGAGATGGTCGGCACGTTCGGGGAGGCGGTGGGCGAGCAGCTGTGGGCGGAGGTCAAGCCGGGCACCCGCGGGATGCACTACCAGGGGCACGTGTTCGTGAAGCGGGGGCTCGACCTCCAGTCGGCCGCGAGCACGCTCGTCCACGAGATCACCCACCTCATCCAGCGCGGCCGCATCAGCCCGTTCCAGGCGACGTTCGAGTCGGAGTTCCAGGCGCTGACCATGCAGAAGCGGTACCTTCGCCAGCTCCCCCCGAAGGACGTCCCGGAGGACGTGCGGTGGCTGTACGAGGCGGAGAGCAGCGACATCGCCGACAAGATCCTCGAGCGGTACGGCACCTACAAGCCGATCAACGAGGCGGACGTGGACGCATTGATCAAGCAGGTCACCGACCAGTTCGGGGACATCTAGCCATGGATGCGGAGCGGGTGCTCGACGGGGAGCTGGCGCGGACGATCGTCGAACGGCACGTGCTCCCGCCGAACCGGTGGGTGACGGACGTCCACGAGGAACCGGCCGGGTTCGTGGTCGAGACCGACACGCTGCCGTGGATCGTTCGGCCGGCCGAGCCGCCGTTCGAGGGCGCCCTTGTGGTCGAGGTGCTCCGTGGGTACCACGTCGACCCGCCGCCGGCGCCGGTGGGCGTCGCGGTCGTGGGTGGCGGGACGTTCGCCCTCTCGGACGAGGACGGGTTCCGGTCGTTCTGGGCTGCGGGCGGCAGGTCGTCGGACGCGGCGGTGGTGGCCGAGCTGCTGGCTGCTTATCTGTCCGGCGGGTACCGCGGGTTCGTCGTCGGCAGCGATCGAACGCCGACGTCGGCGCGCCGGGCCGGGCAGCTGTCCGGTGTAGAGGATTGCGGGCCGATTGAGGCCGACGAGCGCGACGGGCACCTCGACCTGCGGTTCTGTTCGTACTCGGTGGCGCCCACGGAGGACGGCGAGGACCGCGTGATCGTGCTCCGGTGGGAGGTCGACGCCGAACGCGACGGGCCGATCCGGTGGTCGACCACGCAGCTCGCCGACCTGCCGGCCTGACGCCGCACGCTCGTCGGGCGCCCGCCGGCTTCAGCCGCGCTTCTTCGAACCGCCCGCGACCTCGACCGGGCCCTTCGCGGGGACCTTCGCCGAACCCCCGCCCTCGACGTCGACCTCGTCGCCCTCCTCGGCCCGGATCCGGAACCGCCCTGACGCGTCGACCGTCCCCGTGCCTCGCGGGGAGATCACGGCCGCGCCCTCGGCGTCCTCAGCGGTCCCGCCCACGGTGAGCGTTCGGTCCGACCTGTCGGGGTCGTCGCGGTCGACCAGCTCGAGCTCGTAGCGCTCGACCGGCGGGCCGGCCTCGGCCTCGACCACGGCGTCCACGGTCGCCGTGACCCACAGGTCGAGCCCCGGCTTGAGCTTGCCGCCGAGCGCCTGCCACAGGTCGGGGCTGCCGTCGTCCTCCGGCTGGGCGACCTTCACGGTCGGGAGCGGCCGGACCGGCGCGTACGCGCCCTGGAGGTGCTCGGCGCCGATCTCGCGGCTCGTGAGCAGCGTGGCGAGGAGCGAGCCGAGCAGCCGGTGCTCGTCCTGGACCTCGGTCGTCCACGCGGTCACGAGGTACCGGCAGTCAACGCGCGGCTTCGGAGGCCGCCACGCCCGGACGCCCTCCTCCTCCACGAATTCCATCCCGGATTCGCGTTCGGAGGTGTTCAGCCGGACCTCCCACAGGAACAGGTTCACGGTCGGCTTCGTCACGGCGGCGCCCCACTCGCTGTCGGGCGCCGCGAACGACATGTCGACCTGCCGGGCGGGGAGCGGGACCTGGGCGCGGAGGAAGGCCTCGAGGGTCTCATCCAGCAGGTGCAGCATCGGTCTCCTCCCTCACCAGGTCGAAGTAGCGGTCGAACTCCACCTCGGTGCGGAGCCGGCCCAGCTTCTGGAACTCGCGCTTGACGCCGAGGATCGCGATCTCCATCGAGATCGGAAGGCCGGTCTCCGCGGCGATGAACGCGGCCGTCAGCGCGGCGTTGCGGATGGAACCGCCGGTCACACGGAACTGCCGCGCCAGGAAGTCGAGGTCGAGGTCCTCGAGCGGCGCGCCCGGCGCGAACGACAGCCCCCAGATCGCCCGGCGGGCCCGTTCGTCCGGCACCGGGAACTCGACCGCGACGTGGATGCGCCGCAGGAACGCCTGGTCGATGTTCCGCTGGAGGTTCGTCGCCATGATCACGACGCCCTCATAGGACTCGAGGCGCTGCAGGAGGTAGGCGACCTCGA
>DATLUW010000163.1:0-14135 GCA_035577825.1 Actinomycetota bacterium
GCGTCGACGGGCCCGGCCCTTGGTCCGGTGCATTGCGGGTCGCCCGGCAGGGGTGCGGAGCCCGGCCGCGCGGCTACGGTGCCCACGGTCGGAGGAGGCAACGACATGGGAGCATCGGAGCGCGGAGGGGAAACGTCGATCGCGGGGCTGCTGTCGAACGGGCGGGAGTCGGTGCTCGCGGAAGCGACAGAGGCGCTCGTCCAGGCGCGGCTCCGCCACTACGAGGCCGCCGGAACCGACGAGGCCCGCCGGCGACTCGGGAAGCTCCTCGAGCTGACCACGAGCTGTGTCGAACACCGCGACCTCGGCCCGATCACCCGGTTCGGCCGCGAGATCGGCGAGGAACGGTTCCACGCCGGATTCGGCCTGGACGAGGTGCAGACGGCCTTCAACGTGCTCGAAGAGGCCCTGTGGCGCCACTCGCTCCAGAGCCTGCCAGCCGACCGGCTGGGGGATGCCCTCGGGACGTTGAGCACGGTGCTGGGGGCCGGGAAGGACGCCCTCGCGCGCGCCTACGTCGCCTGCGCCATCGAACGGCATGCGCCCTCGCTCGACCTCGCGGGGATGTTCGGAGGGCTCCAGGGAGCCTGAACCGGCGGGCGCCGGACCGTTCAGGCGGCGGCGAGCGCGGCGGCGGTCGTGCGTCGGCCGCGAAGTTCGTTCGCGAGCCCGGCGGTGAGGTCGCGGAGCACGCGCGGGCCCTCGTAGATCAGCGCCGTGTAGATCTGGACCGTGGTCGCGCCGGCCTCGAGGCAGGCGAGGGCGTCGGCGGCCGTGGTGATCCCGCCACAGGCGTTGACCGGCAGCCCGGTCGCGCCCCGGACGGCTTCCAAGGCCTCGAGGGTTCCGTCGAACAGCGGCCGGCCGGAGAGCCCGCCGCGGCCGACCGACTGGCGCGCGTCGAGCACGGGGCGGGTGTTCGAGCAGGTGAGCGCGGCGGCGCCGGCCTCGGCGGCGGCCCCGGCGAGCGCCACGATCGCGTCCCGCTCCGCCGGCCGGCCCGGCGTGAACGGCGGCACCTTCACGATCAGCGGCTTGTCCGTGCGCTCGGCGAGCGCGGACGTGAGGTCCCGGAGGTGTTCCTCCGTGTCGCGGTCGCGGCCCCAGGAGACGTTCGGGCAGCTGGCGTTCAGCTCGATGGCGTCGGCGTGGGGCTCGAGCAGCGCGAAGCTGACCAGCACCTCATCGAGGCCCTCGTCGGCCACGCTGACGAACCGCGGCGCCGTCCCGGACCCGCCGCTCAGCGCTTCGGCGGCCGCGCGCGGACCGGGGTTCGGCAGGCCCATCGAGTTCACCATCGCCCCCCGCGAGGGGAAGCGGGCGATCCGGGGCGTGGGGTTGCCCTCGCGGGGCCTCGACGTGATCGTGCCGCCGACCACGTACCCGAACCCAAGCGAACCGAGCGCGCCGAGGACCCGGCACGTCTTGTCGAACCCCGCTGCGAGGCCGACGGGGTTCCGCAGCTCGATGCCCGCGAGCGAGGTCCGGAGCGACGGGTCGTCGACGGCGCCGCCGATCCGCGACCACGGCAGCGGCCATCCGAGGACGTTGGTGGCCAGGCGATGGGCCGTCTCCGGCGACGCCGCGAACACCAGCGGCCGAAGCGAGCGGTACAGGCCCATGTCGGGGGCCTATGCTACCGCGCCATGACGGACGCCCCAGCGCACGGGCCCAACGACCTCGAAGTCGCGGACGCGTCCGGGCCCGCGAACCCGGCCGACGACCTCGAGCGGCGGCTGCTCGACGTTTCCGAGCTCCACGGCGACTTCGTCCTCTCGAGCGGCCGGCGGTCCCACGTGTACTTCGACAAGTTCCGGTTCCTGGCGGACCCGTCGCTGCTCCGCGAGGTGGCCGGGCGCGTCCGGGACCTGCTGCCCGACGGCGTGACCCACCTGGCGGCACCCGAGGGCGCGGCGACGCTGCTCCTCTCGGCGGTCGCCCTGGAAGCCGCGCTCCCCATGATCGTCGTCCGCAAGGAGCCCAAGGCGTACGGGACCAGGACGCAGGTCGAGGGCTACCCGGAGCCGGGCGCGGTCGTCGCGCTGATCGAGGACGTGAGCACGACCGGGCACCAGGTCGAGGCCGCCGCGAAGGCGATCGAACGCCAGGGATGCGCGGTGGCATGCATCCTGCTGGCGCTCGACCGCGGCGGTGCCGAGGTCCTCCGAACGAACGGCTACCGTGTCGAGACGGTGGTCTCGGTCTCGGTTCCCGCCGCCGAACCGTCGGATGCCGCGGGCCCGGCCGCGGCGGAGGCGGCCGCGGCGGGCGTGGCGGATGCGGCCGCGCTGGACGGCCGGGACGAGCCCGCCGGGTAGCCCGCCCCGGACGTATCGCCGAGCACGAGCGAGGCCGCGTCGCCGGTGTGCGCGCCGCCCTCCTCGCCCTCGTCCGGTTCGCGCCGCGCCTCGAGCGCGGGCACGGCAGCGAGCACGGCCAGCAGGCTGATCGCCCCGCCGAATACGTAGGTTCCGCGCGGCCCCAGCCATGCCACGACGGGTCCCGCCACGACGTACGACAGCGCGAGCGAGATGTTCATCACGGCCTCGAGCGCGGCAGCGACACGGCTGCGCACCGCGTCGGGCGTTCGCCGCTGCATGATCCCCTGCTGCGAGACGACCGCCCCGCCGTCGCCGATCCCCATGAAGAACAGCGCCACGAGCACGCCGACGAACCAGGGCGAGAGCCCCGCGAGGATCCCCGTCACCGCGATGACGCCCGAACCGACCGCGAAGGCGACCGGTTCGGTCCGGCGGTTCAGGAACCGGCCGAGCAGCGAGCCGACGATCGACCCACCTCCCCACGCCGCGATCAGCACGCCGTAGCCGATCCCGCCGGCCCCGAAGTAGCTGACCAGGGGAACGTCAGCCACCATCGACATCCCGAGGCCGCCGGCGATGGCGACCCAGGCGAGCGCGATGGACCGCAGCACCCGGTCGCGCGCGATGAACCGAACGCCGGCCGAGACGCCGGAGTGCTCGCTCTCGTCGTGCTCGTCGTGGACGCCGGCGAAGTTCCCGTGCACCGACCAGGCGAGCGCAGCCGACAGCACGAACGACACCGAGTTCAGCCCGAACACCGCGCCGGCGCCGATCGTGCCGACGAGGGCGCCGCCGATCATCGGCCCGATCAGGATGCCGACGTTGCGGCCGACGCCGATGAGGCCGTTCGCCCAGGCGATGCGGTCCTCCTCGACGAGGTTGGGGATGGCGGCCGCCGACGCGGCGAGGAACGGCGACTCGGCGAGCGCGGAGAGGAACGCGACGACGAGCAGCCAGGCGGGTTCGTGGACGAACGCCATCGCCGCGAAGCACACGGCGCCGGCCAGGTCCGATACGACCATGACCCGCTTGCGGTCGAACCGGTCGCCCAGGGCCCCCGCGAAGAGCCCGACGAATCCGACCGTCCCGAATGTCAGGAACAGCGCGGCCGCGACCCACGTCGCCGACTGCGTGCGCTCGTAGATGACGAAGTTCAGCGCGGCGAACGACGCGGCGCCGCCCGTCAGCGAGATTGCGCGCGCGAACGCCAAGCGGCGAACTGCGGTGGTGGGTGGGGTGGTCATGAGGTGCTCCGAACGTCGACGGTGGACAGGATCAGCGGCCGGCTCGCGGGCGAGTCGCGGTGCTCAGTCGTCGTCAGTCAGAGCGTTCTCATCGGCGAACCGAGTGTAGCAGCGGTTCGCGCCCCGCCCGTCACGCCGCGCAGCGGCCGGCACCCGGGTACAGGCCGTCAGCCGACCGCCGCCCGTTCGGGCACGGACTCGACACCCGGGGGCGCGGGCCCGGAGTGGAATCGTGTCCCGTCCGGCCGGAGCCAGCCGACGACGCCACCCGCCTCGCGGCGGATGCTCCACCTGTGTTCGTGCACCAGCTTGTGATGGAACCAGCAGACGAGGGTCAAGTTCCCGAGATCGGTGCTCCCGCCCCGCTCCCACCACACGATGTGGTGCGCCTCGGTGAACCGCCGGCTCCCACAGCCCGGGAAGGTGCACCCGCGGTCGCGGTGACGGACCTGGCGCACCATCCACGCCGACGGCTCGCGCGTCATCCGTCCCAGCCCCACCGCCGTGCCGGCGGCGTCCTCGAGCACCGTCTGCGATCGGGCGTTGCACAGCATCCGTGCGGCGCTCTCGGCCGGGATCGGGGGCCCGTCCTCGACCTCGAACCCCGTGTGCGGTTGACCCGCCGGGTCCACGGACGCGTGCACGACGACGGTCGCCCGGTCGGGGTCGGGGTCGGCCGCGATCCGCGCCGACGCCAGCGCCACCAGCGCGTCGGCCCGGCGGGCGTCCGCGTACAGCGACTCCTCCTCGCCCGGCAGCACGGGCACGGTGTCCGCGATGCGCGTCAGCGCGCGGGCCACGATCGCCCCCTGCGCGGCGGGCAGCTCGGCCTCGAGCCCGAACCGCCTCCCCTCGTCGAACCACCACCACGTGAGTCGCCGGTCCCGCTCGATCGCGAGGACCTCCTCCGCGGCCTGTCGCACGGCACGGTCCGCGCGGGCGCGGATGGCGCCGCTCGACACGTTCCGTGCCCAGGGCAGCAGCATCGCCTCGGTCTCCGCGGTCGCGAGACGCGTGAGCTCGACGACCTGGTCGATCCCGAGCTCCCCCCGGGCGAACGCCCCAGCCGTCAACGGCAACTGCTCGAGCGCGTGCGCGCAAGCGATCCACCGCCGGGCCTTCCAGTCCGAGATCCCGTAGCGCATCCACAGCCAGTGCGACAGGTCGCGCGCCCCGTAGGACCGCCACGCCTCACAGCGGTCGGCCTCGACGATGAATCCGAACAGTCGCCGCAGCGCCGAGCACGCGAGCGCATGCATGCCGTCCATGCCCTCGACCAGTCGCTCGTGCGAGCGACCTCCGTCCACGGCGTCAACTGCTTGCTCGTGCGAGCGGGCTTTCATTGCGGTTCCCAACCTCAGGAGTCGGTCGGGGGAGAGACCACTATCCTAGTCGAACACGTGTTCGATTGTCAAGAGGCAATTCGGGGCCATCGGCGAGGCAGGCATCCGATTCACCTACCGGCGGAGGTGCGGGTCCTTGAACAGGTTCCCGCAGTCGTTGCATTTCATGTTCACCCGGGCGGCCGGGCCGGCATGGAGGAACGGCTGCGTCCGGGTCGACCCGCACACGGGACACGCGAGACGCCTGGACGGCTCGCCGGGCGCGGACGACTCCGCCGGCGCCGTCCCGGGATCCCGATCCGGTGTTCCCTTCGCATCCACGTCGTGAAGCCTATCCGGTCCCGCGGACACGTCCGAAACGACCGGTCGCGGATCGCGCGCGCTATGCCTGGTACCCGCCCATCGTCAGCGCGCAGAGGGCCTTGCCCGTGTGCATGCGGTTCTCGGCCTCGTCGAACACCACCGACCACTTCCCGTCGATGACCTCGTCGGTCACCTCGGTGCCCCGGTCGGCCGGCAGGCAGTGCATGTACAGGGCGTCGTCCTTCGCCAACCCCATCTTCTGCACGTCGCAGATCCAGTTCGAGAACTCGGTCGCACCGCGCGCGGACTCGTCGCTGAACGCGTCCAGCCGTCCCCACGACTTCGGGTACACGACGTCCGCGCCCTCGAACGCCTCTTCCATGGAGTTCGTGAACGAGAGCGTCGCCCCGCCGTCCGCGGCGGCCTTCTTCGCCTTCTCGATCGTCTCGGGCATGAGCTCCCAGCCCGGCGGGTGCGCAACCACGACGTCGATCCCGTAGCGCGGCATCAGCATCGCGAGCCCCTGCGGCACCGACAGCGGCTTCGCGTACGACGGCGCGTACGCCCACGAGACCGCCATCTTGAGACCCCGGAGATCCTCGCCCCGGTGCTCGCGCAGCGTCATCAGGTCTGCGAGCGTCTGCGTCGGGTGGTCGACGTCGCACTGCAGGTTGATGATCGGGATGTCGGCCCACTTGGCGACCTCCCGCATCCACTTGTTCCCCTCGTAGGGAACGAGGTCGTGGCGAATCGCAAGCCCCTCGCCGTACCGCGACAGGATGATGCCCATGTCCTTCGGGCTCTCGCCGTGCGCCACCTGGGTCTTGTCGGCGTCCAGGAAGATCCCGTGACCGCCGAGTTGCGCCATCCCCGCCTCGAACGCGTTCCGCGTGCGGGTCGACTTGTCGAGGAACAGCATGAACAGCGTCTTGTCATCGAGCAGGTGGGTCTTCTCCCCCGCCTTGCGCTTCGCCTTGAGCTCGCGCGCGACGGTCACCGCCTCGTCGATCTCGTCGGTCGTCCAGTCGGACGTCTCGATGTAGTCCTTTCCGGTGAACCCGGAGCGGTCCATTGCCTTCATCTCCTTCCCCGGCCGCCGCGGCGAGCGGCGGCACCCCTACTTCATCAGCTCCTGCTGCCCCATCCCGAACCCGTGGAGCTCGGGGATGGACACCTGCCACGGCACCTCGGGCGGCGGCGGGGTCGGCCCGCCGTCGGCCGACTCGCGCAATCCGACGATGTCGTCCGTCGTCACCGGGGCGCGGTTCAGCTCGAGCCCGGTCGCAGCGCGGATCGCCGCCACCACCGCGGCCGTGGCCACGATCGTCGCGGGCTCGCCGACGCCCTTCGCCCCGAACGGCACGTCCGGCTCGGGCTCCTCGATCAGCACCGACTCGACCGGCGGCACGTCGAGGATCGTCGGGATCAGGTAGTCCGTGAACGACGCGTTCCGGCTGATCCCAGCCTGCAGCTGGACCTCCTCCATGAGCGCCAGCCCGAGCCCCTGGGCGGTTCCCCCCTCGATCTGGCCGTGCACGGCCTGCGGGTTCAACGCCCGACCGACGTCCTGCGCGGCCGCGATCTGCAGCACCCGAACCAGCCCGAGCTCGGTGTCCACCTCGACCACCGCCCGCTCGCAGGCGAACGCGAACATCACGTGGATGTCGCCCTGGCCGTTCGCGTCGAACGGGTCGGTCCGCCGGTGGTGGAACACCGCGCTCCGCGAGATCGGGTCGGTGACCAGGTCGTTCACCATCGCCACCAGACGGCCGTCGTCGGCCACCACGCGATCGCCCTCGACGGACAGCGCGGCGCCCTCGTCGGCGAACGCCGTCGCCCGCTGCAGGAGCTCGTCGCGGACCTCACGGCACGCCAACTGGACGGCGCCGCCCGTGATGAACGTCTGGCGCGACGCGCTCGAGGAACCCGCCGAGCCGATCCCCACCGTGTCGTGCGGCTCGAACACCACCTCGTCGACCCCGAGCTCCTCGCGGGCGATCTGGCCGAGCACGGTGAGCAGGCCCTGCCCGCACTCGACCGCGGCGGTGTCGATCGACGCGACCGGGCCGTCGGGCCCGCCGGACAACGTGACCCGCGCCTCGGACGTGTCGTCGAACCCCTCGCTGTACGCGATGTTCTTGTAGCCGAGCGCCCACCCGACGCCGCGCCGCAGCGACTCGCCGCGGCTGACGTTCCCCGCGCCGCCGGGGTACTCGATCGCGTCGCGCCCGTCGGACGGCTCGTCCGGCGGCTCCGGGATCCGGGCCACCGCGTCGAGGCACTCGAGCGCCGGCGCACTCCCCCGGATCACCTGGCCGGTCGGCAGCACCGAACCGGTGTGCAGCGCGTTCATGCGGCGGAGCTCGATGCGGTCCATCCCGAGCTTGTCCGCCAGCTCGTCCATCAGGCGTTCGCCGGCGAAGCACGTCTGGGGGGCGCCAAACCCACGCATCGCCCCGCACGGCGGGTTGTTCGTGTAGACGGCTGTGCCGTCGAGCAGCGCGTTCGGCACCTCGTACGGGCCCGTGAGGAACGTCGTCGCGTTCGCGATCACGGCCGGCGAGGACGACGCGTACGCCCCGCCGTCGATCAGCATCCGCGCGTGGACGTTCACCAGCCGGCCGTCGCGCGAGGCGCCGATCCGCATCCAGATCCGTGAGGGATGGCGCTTCTTGTGCGCGACGAACGACTCCTCGCGGCCGAAGGACATCTTCACCGGCCGCCCGGTCCGCAGGGCGAGCATGCAGGCGTGGATCTGGAGGTGGACGTCCTCCCGCGACCCGAACGCCCCGCCCATGCCGGCCAGCGTGATCCGGACCTTCGACTCCGGGAGCGCGAGGCACGGCGCGATCTGCTGGAGGTCCACGTGGAGCCACTGCGTGTTGACGTACAGGTCGATGCCGCCGTCCTCCGCCGGGATGGCGAGGCCGCCCTCCGGCCCGAGCGGCGCGTTGTCCTGCATCGCCGTCTCGCTGTAGCCCTCGACCCACACCTCCGCCTCGGCGTCGGGGTTCCCGTGCACGACGTGGACGTGGCGCAGGATGTTGCCGAAGTCGTGCACCTTCGGGGCGTCCGGGTCGAGCGCGGCCACCATGTCGTCGACGACCGGCAGGTCTTCGTACTCGACGCGGACGAGATCGCCCGCCCGGCGGGCCTGCTCCGGCGTCTCGGCGGCCAGCACGGCGACCGGCTCGCCCGCGTACCGGACGACGCCGTCGGCCATCACCGGCTGGTCGGAGAACTCGAGGCCGAACGTCCGCTTGCCGGGCACGTCGTCCATGGTCAGGACGGCCCTCACACCGGGCGCGCGCAGGGCCTCGGACGCGTCGATCGAGAGCACCTTCGCGTGTGCGAACGGCGACCGGACCGTGTGCCCCCACAGCATGTTCTCCGCCCACAGATCGGAGGCGAACGCGAACTTCCCCTGGACCTTGGGCACGCCGTCCACCCGGGGGGCCGAGATCCCGACGCCGTGGCCGACCCGCTGGGGCGTCCGCGTCCCGGTGGTCCGCGACCTGGCCCGCCCGCTCCCCTCGGTTCGAGTGCTCATGCCCCAGCTCCTTCGGCGATCCGCCGGGCCACCCGGTGGCCGTCGGCCGCCAGCCGCTCCTCGTCGACGCCGGTCAGACGGCCGTCCACCACGACCCGGCGGCCCTCCACGAACAGGTCACGAACCCGCCGCGGGGCACAGAACGCCAGCGCCGCCACCATGTCCTCGGCGCCGGCAAACGCCAGCCCGGTGACGTCGAACAGCGCCACGTCCGCCCGCTTGCCAGGTTCCAGGGAGCCGAGCTCGACCTCGCGGCCCAGACAGGCCGCGCCGCCCCGCGTCGCCAGCCGCAAGGCCTCGCGCGCCGACATCGCCGCCGGGTCCATCCCGGCGCGCGCCACGAACATCGCTTGGCGAACCTCCGCCAGGAGGTCGTTCGAGTCGTTGGACGCGCTGCCGTCGACGCCGAGCCCCACCGGCGCGCCGGCATCCAGCAGGTCGCGCACACGGGCGATCCCGGACGCCAGGCGCAGGTTCGACGACGGACAGTGGGCGATGCCGGTCCCGCTCTCCCCCAGCCGTGCGATGTCCGAGTCCGACAGGTGGACCCCGTGGGCGAGCCACACATCCGGCCCCAGGAACTCGAGGTCGTCCAGCAGCTGGATCGGACGAACGCCGAAGCGCTCGAGACAGAAGTCGTCCTCGTCCAGGGCCTCGGCGATGTGGGTGTGCAGTCGCAGACCGAGGCGCCGGGCCAGCGCCGTCGACTCCTTCATCAGCTCGGTCGTGACGCTGAACGGCGAGCACGGCGCGACCGCGATCCGCAGCATGGACTCCGGCGCCGGGTCATGAAACCGCGCCACCGCCGCTTCGGTCTGCTGCAGGATCGTGTCGCGGTCCTGCACGATCGAGTCCGGCGGCAGCCCGCCGTCGCGCCGGCCGAGGTCCATCGACCCCCGGCAGGGATGGAACCGGATTCCCACCTCCCGCGCGGCGTCGATCTCGGCGGCCAGCAGGTCGCCCACCCCGGACGGGAACACGTAATGGTGGTCCGTCGAGGTGGCGCAGCCCGACAGGGCCAGCTCGGCCAGCCCGACCGCCGCCGCCGTTCGCGTCCACTCCTCGTCGAGGCCCGCCCACGTGGGGTACAGCTCGTTCAGCCATCGGAACAACCCGCCGTCCTGGACCCGGACGCGCGTGAGCACCTGGTACAGGTGGTGGTGGGTGTTGACGAGGCCCGGGATCGCGACGCACCCCGACGCACCGACGACCTCGTCCGGTTCGCCGGTGTCGGTCGGCAGCTCCGCCGACGGGCCGACCCATTCGATCGCGCCGTCGCGGACGAGGATCGAACCCCCGGCGATCTCCGTCCCGGCGTCGTCCATGATGGCGACGACCTCGGCGTCCCGGATCAGCAGGGTGCTCACGACGGGGCGCCCCCGCGCGCCGCGGCGAGGTGCACCGCGTCGAGGATCTTCTGGTAGCCCGTGCACCGGCAGAGGTTGCCGGACAGCGCCTCGCGGATCGTCGCGTCGTCGGGGTCGGGATGGTGATCGAGCAGGTCGGTGACCGCCACGATCAGCCCCGGCGTGCAGAACCCGCACTGCACCGCCCCCGCGTCGACGAACGCCTGCTGCACCGGGTGGAGGTCGCCGTCGTCGGCCAGCGCCTCGACCGTCCGCACCTCCATCCCGTCGGCCTGCGCGGCCAGCACCAGGCACGAGCACACCAGCTCGGCGTCCATCCACACCGAGCAGGATCCGCACTCGCCCTGTTCGCAGGCGTTCTTCGAACCGGGCAGCCCGAGGTGCTCGCGGAGCATGAACAGCAAGCTCGCCCCCGCCCAGACGTCCGCCTCGCGCTCCTCCCCGTTCACCGTGAGCCGCACCAGCATCTAGGCCTCCTCCGAAGCCGAACCCGAACCGCCGCCCGAGCCGGCGGCGTCGTCGGCGCCCGTGCCGCGCGAACCTGAACCGCCGGCCTCCGCCCGCCGGCGCCGGTCGTCCGCGCACCACGCCAGCGAGCGCCGTGCGAGCACCTCGACCGCGTGCCGCCGGTACGCCGCCGACCCACGCACATCGTCGATCGGCCGGGCGGCCGCGGCCGTCAACCGCCCGAACTCCTCGGCTACCCCGTCGGCGAGCGGCGCGGCTGGGTCGTCCCAGTCCACCGCGGCGGCGGCCTGCTGTTCGGCCTCCGGCGCCCGCAGAATCACCGGCCCCACCGACCCCAGCGCCACGCGGATCTCCCGGGCGCCCTCGTCGAGCACCATCGCCAGCGACGCGACCGAGATGACCATCGCGTTCCGGGTCCCGATCTTCGAGAACGTCCCCACGCCGTGCATTACCGGCCACCTGGCCCCGAGGATCAGCTCATCCGGCTCGCCGGCGTGGCGCTTCGGCCCGGTCAGGAAGTCCGCGAACGGCACCGTGCGCGTCGACCCGCCCGCGCGGCCGAACACGACCTCCGCGCCGTGCACCGCGAGCGGGGGCAGCGCGTCGCCGGCGGGCGACGCGGTTCCGAGGTTCCCGCCCACGGTTCCCCGGTTCCGGATCTGGGGCGAGCCGACCGAACGGGCGGCTTGCACCAGCGACGTGACCCACGGCAGCTCGCGCACGATCCGCGTGTATGTCACCCCCGACCCCAGGAAGATCGAACCGTTCTCCCGCCGCCATTCGCGGAGCTCGGGCAGGCGGGCCACGTCGATCAGCCCGGCCGGCCGTCCCTTGTCGAAGTTCAGCTCGACCATGAGGTCGGTGCCGCCGCAGATGGCGCGGGCCTCCGGCATCTCCCGCTTGGCCTCGAGCGCCTCCTCGAGCGTCGCCGGCAGCACGACCTCCATCAGCGGGCCTCCGCGAACGCCGCAGTTCGCTCCATCAGAACTTCCCCTCCGCGAACGCGTCGAGCATGGCCGTGACGTCCGGCCCGAGCGGGTACAGGATCGGACAGGTGCAGCCGTTCTCGACGTACTCCCGGACCTTGGCCCGGCACTCCTCGGGCGTTCCCGACGCGGTGATCAGCTGCACCACCTCGTCGGGCACCAGCTTCATCGCCCGGTGGATCTCCTCCTCGGAGGCCGGCCAGGTGAGCACCTTGCCGATCTCGTCCAGCAGCGACTGGTCGACGCCCGATGCCTTCATGATGTGCGGCTGCTGGCCCAGGTACTGCGTGACCAGCTCACGGGCGCGATCCAACGCGACCTCGCGGTCCTCGTCGAGTGAACACACCACGAGCTGGGGCCGGTCGATGTCCTCGACCTGCTTCCCGGACTTCGCCGCGCCGGCCGCCAGGTGGTCGAGCGCCGTCCGGTTGTAGGCCGGCCCGACCAGGTAGTTCAGCACCACGCCGTCGGCGATCTCGCCGGCCAGCTCCATCATCTGCATCCCGGTCGCGCCGATGTAGATCGGCACGTCCTTCGGCGAGCGGTCGCCGTGCACGATGTCGATCTCGATGTCGTCGACGTCGACGAACTCCCCGTGGACCGTCACGCGCTCCATGGCCAGCAGCTGCCGGACCGTCTCGACGGTCTCCCGCATGGCCCGCAGCGGCTTCGACCGCGTGATCCCGACCTTGCGCGCCAGCGGGTCCCACCACGCGCCGATGCCGAGGATGACGCGGCCCGGCGCCAGGTCGTCGAGCGTCGAGAACGTGGCCGCCAGCAGGCCGACGTTCCGCGTCCAGTTGTTCACGACGCCGCTGCCGACCTTGATCCGCGAGGTCACCGCGGCGAACGCCGCCATCGGAACCGTCGCCTCCCGAACCAGGCGGCTCTCTGCCTGCCACACGGCCTCGAAGCCGCGTTCCTCCGCGAGCTGGGTGTAGCGCATCCCGTCGCGGATCGGGTGCGCGTCCTGCAGGTACAGGGCGACCCGCCCTTCGCTCGTCACCGCCATCTCAGCAGCCTCCCCCCGTTCGTCATGTCTCGCCGCGCGCCGCTCCGGCCGCGCACCTGCTCATCCCGCCGGCTCGAACGGATGGACCTCGATCTCCGCCAGACGTCCCCACAGCCGGGCGGCCTGCTCCGCGCCGGTCGCCGCGATCTCGCGCAGGTCCGCCTGCACGAGCGTCCGGTCCCGGACCGCCCACTCCCCCGCCACCATCACGTCGCGCACCATCCGGGCCGACAGCCCGTACGCCCAGTGCCCGGCCAGATTCTCGGACGTGAGCGGCGTGGGCGGCTCGTACGCCATCACGACCAGGTCGGCCGGGGCGCCGGGTTCGATCCGTCCGAACAGCGGCTCCCAGAACACCCGCCCCGCGAACCGAGCCGACTCGGCCATCCGCTCGAGCGCCCACTGCGGCCCGCCGACCGAGTCGCCGGCCTCCTGCGCCCGCCAGAACCCCGACTGCGACTCTGCGAACATGTCTCCGCCGATCCCGTCCGTTCCGAGCGCCAGCCGCGGGAACGACCCCACCGGCGCGTGCCCCACCGCGTTGTTCATGTTCGAACGCGGATTGTGGACGGCCGTAGCCGACAGCGCCCGCACGGCCTCGAGCTCCTCCTCCTCGAGGTGGATGCAGTGCGCCAGCAGCGAACGTTCGTTGATCGCACCGAGCGCCGCCAGCCGCGGCACCACCCGGCGGCCGTACCGGGCCAGCGCGTCGGCCTCGTCGGCGGCGTCCTCGGCGACGTGCACGTGGATGCCGGACTCTGCCTCGCGTGCCACCTCCACGCAGGCCGCCACCGAGTCGTCCGACATCGTGAACGACGCGTGCGCGCCGACCAGCCCCCGGACGAGCGGCCGGTCCTGCTTGAGGAACCGGCGGTTCTCCTCGATCCCGGCGGCCGATCGCTCCGGCCCGTCGCGGTCGGTGACCTCGTACGCCAGCACGGATCGAACACCCAGCGAATCCAGCGCCTCGGCGTAGACGTCGAGCGAGCCCTCGATGGCGTTCGGCGACGCGTGGTGGTCGATGATCGTGGTGGTGCCCGCGAGCAGAGCGTCGGCGCCGCCGGCCAGCGCGGACGCGCGGTTCATGTCGTCGTCGAGCGCCCGGTCGAGCCGCCACCAGACCCGCTGCAGGATCTGCACGAAGTTCTCCGGGGGCTCGAGCGTGTACGGCATCCCCCGCGCCAGTGCGGAGTACAGGTGGTGGTGCGCGCAGACGTTCCCGGGAACGACCAGGCAGCCGGAGACGTCGACGGCCGCCATGCCCGCCGAGTCGAACGTCCCGACGCCGGCCACCCGGCCGCCCTGGACCAGCACGGAGCCGGTCTGCACGGCCGGCGGGTCGAGCGAGGTGACGACGGTGCCGCCGGTGAGGACGTGCGCGGAGCCCCCGCCCAGGTCGCCGTCGTCCGCGGTCAAGCCTCGCGCCTCCCGGCCGCGGCGAGCTTCGGCACCGCGAACCTCGCGGCGGCGGAATCCTTCATCGGCAGCCGCGTGCGGCGGACGCCGTCGAACCGGAACAGCGCGCCGGCCACCGCCGAGGC
>DATLUW010000164.1:0-7734 GCA_035577825.1 Actinomycetota bacterium
CACTTCGGCACCGAAAAGGCGTGCGCTCCCCGAGCCGGCGTTCAAAGAGCAACATCTTCCGCGCGCCCCTGGCGCGTCAGTCCCGTTGGAGTCCGAGATGGCCAAGGAGAAGTTCGACCGCAGCAAGCCGCACGTGAACATCGGCACGATCGGGCACGTGGATCACGGCAAGACCACCCTCACGGCCGCGATCACCAAGCGCCAGGCCGACAAGGGGATGGCCGACTTCACCCCGTTCGACCAGATCGACAAGGCCCCCGAGGAGCGCGAGCGCGGCATCACGATCGCGATCGCCCACGTGGAATACGAGACCGAGAACCGCCACTACGCCCACGTGGACTGCCCCGGCCACGCCGACTACGTCAAGAACATGATCACCGGCGCCGCCCAGATGGACGGGGCCATCCTCGTCGTGAGCGCGGCGGACGGCCCCATGCCCCAGACCCGCGAGCACGTGCTCCTGGCCCGTCAGGTCGGGGTCCCCTACATCGTGGTGTTCCTGAACAAGGCCGACATGGTCGACGACCCCGAGCTGCTGGACCTCGTGGAGCTCGAGGTCCGCGAGCTCCTGACCTCCTACGAGTTCCCCGGCGACGACGTCCCGGTGATCGTGGGCTCCGCCCTGAAGGCCCTGGAGGGCGACCCCGACTACGTGGCGAAGATCGAGGAGCTCATGGCGGCCTGCGACGCCTACATCCCCGAGCCCGTCCGCGACGTCGACAAGCCGTTCCTGATGCCGGTGGAGGACGTGTTCTCCATCACCGGGCGGGGCACGGTCGTCACCGGCCGGGTCGAGCGCGGGGTCCTGCAGAAGATGTCCGAGATCGAGATCGTCGGCATCAAGGACACCCGCAAGACCACGGCCACCGACCTCGAGATGTTCCGCAAGCTCCTCGACGAGGTCCAGGCCGGGGACAACGTGGGCGTGCTCCTGCGGGGGATCGACAAGGACGAGGTGGAGCGGGGCCAGGTGCTCGCCAAGCCGGGGTCCATCACCCCGCACACCCAGTTCGGGGCCCAGGTGTACGTGCTGGGCAAGGACGAGGGCGGCCGGCACACGCCCTTCTTCAACGGGTACCGCCCCCAGTTCTACTTCCGGACCACCGACGTCACCGGCGCCATCTCCATGGCCGAGGGCGTGGAGATGGTCATGCCCGGCGACAACACCGAGATGGAGGTGGAGCTCATCGCCCCCATCGCCATGGAGGAGGGCCTGCGCTTCGCCATCCGCGAGGGCGGCCGCACCGTGGGCGCCGGCCGGGTCGTCAACATCATCAAGTAGGGGACCGACATGCCGAAGACCGACAACCGACCGACGATCACGATGGCGTGCACCGAGTGCAAGCGTCGGAACTACGTCACCGAGAAGAATCGCCAGAACGACCGCGACCGGCTGGAGTTCAAGAAGTACTGCCGGTGGTGCCGCGGCCACACGCTGCACCGCGAGACCCGCTAGGTCGCCCGTCGCGCGAGCCGCGGCGGCTCTGGACCGACGACGGGCCAGGGCCGGCCGGGAGATCGGCCGAACCGGACCGAAACGCCCGGCTGGAAGTCCATGGCCGAAGTCGTAGAGGTGGGGATCACGCGTCCAGCAGCCTCCCAACGGCATCCGCGATGTGGGAGCCGATCGCGAGCGACGCGGTCGCGGCAGGCGAGGGGACGTTCAGCACGTGGACGGCTCGATCGGTCCGGGCGATCCAGAAGTCGTCGAGCAGCCGGCCGTCACGCCCGACCGCCTGCGCCCGGACGCCGGCCGGGGCCGGGATCAGGTCGTCCGGCCGGACGTCCGGCACGAGGCGCGCCACCGAGCGCGCGAACGAATCCCGCCGCAGCGAGCGGACGATCTCGGTCAGGCCGGTTCGCCAGAACCGCCGTCCCAGCCGGAGCGTGCCCGCGAACGCCAGCGCGTCCCCCAGGTCCCGGACGTTCACCACGCCCCACGAGTAGCCCTCCCGGGCCAGCGCCGGCACCGCGTTCGGTCCGGCATGCACGCCGCCGTGCACGCCGCGCGTCAGGTGGACGCCGAGGAACGGGAACGCCGGGTCGGGGACCGGGTAGATCAGGCCCCGGACCAGGTCCTCGCGACCGGGCCGCAGCGAGCGGTACTCGCCCCGGAAGGGCACGATCCGAAGCGGCGGCCGAACGCCGTCCAGCGCCGCGATCCGATCGGCGTGGAGGCCCGCGCAGTTGACGACCACCCGGGCCCGGACCGCGCCCGCCACGGTCTCCACGACGGTCCCCCCGCGGTCGCGCGTGAACGCCGTCACGGACGAACCGGTCGACACCGTCCCGCCCGCGGCCGCCAGGCGGCGGCCCATCGCCTCCGTCACCTCGCGGTAGTCGACGGTCGCCGTGGTGGGGGAGTGGATGGCGGCGATCCCCGCGGCGGCGGGCTCCAGTTCGCGCAGCTCGTCGAGGCCGATGCGCCGGAGGCCGGGGACGCCGTTCGCGAGGCCCCGCGCGAGCAGGGCCTCGAGCGCCGGGAGCTCCTCCGGGATCGTCGCCACGACCACCTTCCCGGTCCGCCCGACGTCGATCGACTCCTGCTGGCAGAACTCGAGCAGGCGCCTCACGCCTGCCCTGCACAGCACCGCCTTCGCCGAGCCCGGCCGGTAGTAGATGCCCGAATGGATCACGCCGCTGTTGCGGCCGGTCTGGTGTCGGGCGAGACCCGGCTCCTTCTCGAGGACCGTGACCGCGAGCCCCGGTCGCGCATCCACCAGCGCAAGGGCCGTCCCCATCCCGACGATCCCTCCCCCGACCACCGCGACGTCGACCTCGGCCGGACCGGCGAGCTCGTTCACCGGCCGATCGTAGGGCCAACAGCGCACGGTGCGGCGGGATCGAACGGACCCGCCGCACCGGGGCGAACGGCGCTCATCGGGTCCGAGACCGTGGTCTTCCCAACTCCGACGGCGACCCGGTAGGGTGCTCGGCGGCCCCGGCGGCACCGCGCCGGGTCGCTCGATCCGGCTCTCGAATCCGGGGGGGTCCACCGCACTGCCGAACCACGCGCGCCCGCTCCGCCGCCGCGCCCGCCACCTCCAGCGACCGCCGGTCCGCCCGGCCCTCCCGGCGTGGGTCGCGCTGATGCTGGTGGCGGTGACCACCGTGTGGGCCGCCGCCGCCGATCGCCCCTCGAGGCAGCCTGCGATCCGGGTGGAGGACGCGCTCCGGCCCGCCGACCGCGTGCCGGGCAAGGCTGTGTCCACGCCGCCGCCCGCGATGCTCCCCGGCGCGACCACGCCGGGCGGCGTGACCGCGACCACCGACGCCGACGCCACGGGCGCCGGCGTCGGCGCGGTCGTGTCGGCCGCCCCCGCCCAGGCGATCGACGGGTTCGGCGTCTCCGGGGCCTGGTGGCCGGGCGATCTCGTCCACTTCTCGGCCGCAGCGCAGCAGCAGGTGTCGTCGATGCTGTTCGGGCAGAACGGGATCGCCTCGAGCATCTACCGGTACAACATCGGCGCCGGCGGCGTGGGGAACCCGAACCGGGCCTCGCCGACGTTCCTGATCAAGCCGGGTTCGTACGACTGGAGCCGGGACGTGGGGGGGCGGACGTTCCTTCGCGCAGCGGCGGCCGCCGGCGTCCCGTCCCTGGTCGGCTTCGCGAACAGCGCCCCGGGCGCATGGACGACGAACGGGAAGCCGTGCGGCGGGCACCTCCAGCCGGGCGCTGAGCAGGCCTATGGCAGGTACCTCGCCGACGTGGTGCGCCACCTGCACGATCTCGACGGGGTGAAGCTCGACTACGTGAGCCCGATGAACGAGCCCGACAGCTCGTTCGACCAGTGCTACCAGGAGGGCATGGTCGTCCCCACCGCGCAGCGTTCGTCGCTGGTGCAGGCGCTCGACGGCGCGCTGGCCGACCGGGCGCCGTGGGCGGGGGTGATGGCCGACGAGTCGAGCCACGTCCGGCAGTTCGTCCCCGAGGCCGGGCGGTGGCTGCACGCCACGGGGACGACCGACGCGGTCGACGTCCTCGCAACCCACGACTACGACTTCGCGACCGCCCCGACGCTGAACGACGCGCGTGACCTGGCCGCGGAGGCCGGCAAGCCCCTGTGGATGACCGAGGTCTGCTGCAACCACGGGATGCGGTTCGCACAGGGATTCGACCCCACGATGACGGGGGCGATCTGGCTCGCAAACACCATCACGCAGAACCTGACCCAGGCCTCGGCGACCGGGTTCGCCTGGTGGACCGCGCTCTCGCCGACGATGGGGTGCGACCCGCGACAGACGGGCTGCGCGACGACGCGCAACGGCAGCGGCTGGGACGACGGGCTCGTCTACTACGACGGCGACTTTCGCTCTGACGGCAACGAGTCCCTGTACCCGACCAAGCGCCTGTGGGTCCTCGGGAACTTCAGCCGGTTCGTCCGGCCGGGCGCGGTCCGCCACGCGGTGGGCGGCGTGCCGTCGTCATTCCGGGTGCTCGCCTTCCGCTCGCCTGGGGAGTGGGTCGTGGTGGTCGTCGACGAGGACGCCCCCGGGAGCGGGCCCGCCGGTCTCCCCGTCACTCTGCCCGATGACGGCGCCACCCTCGGCGCGCCCGCCGCCTGGCGCACCGACGGCTGGAAGAACCTCGAGTCCGCCCCCGCCCCCGGGCTCGCCGGACACACGCTCACCGTCAGCGTCCCGCCCCGGAGCGTCACCACCTACGTCATCCCCGCGTCCTGACGCCGCGTCCTGACGCCGTTCCCGCCACCGCGTCCACAGCACCGTCGCTCCCAGCGCCCCGGCCGGCGGGAGCACCACGATCGTCGGCAGCACGTACCGGTAGTCGAACATCGCGGTCGCGGCCGGCACGACCAGGAGGACGAGCCCCGCCGCCGCGAGCAGGAGGCACTCGGCCCGCAGCCGCCGCGGCGCCCCCCGCCGCATCCCGACGGCGCCCGCGACCAGCGCGAGCAGCAGGCAGAGGGCCAGCAGTGGCCCCGGCGTCGCCACGACCGTCTGGTACCGACGGAGCGCCGTCGCCAGGGACGGATCGAACGCTCCCGCGGGCGCCCCCGGCACCAGCGTCTGCGGGATGCGCACGGCGAGGTGATCCTGCAGCGCCGGGAAGCCCGTCGGGAATCGCCACATCGCGCCGGGCTCGTCCTGCCGGTTCGTCGGGTGCCCGGGGACGAACGCGTGGAGCACGTCGCCCGCCACCACGCCGAGGTACGTCCACGGCTGCGCCCGGATCGCCCGGAGCGCGAAGTCCTCGAGCACCGGGCTGTGGTTCGCCCAGCGGCCGCCGGGCAGTAGGCCCACCGGCGAGCGCGGCGACCAGATGAAGAAGTTCGCGCTCCGCCGTTCGGAGGGCGGATGGGGATCGCACAGCACCCGTTCCTCGGCGGAGGGGGAGAACTTCGCACAGTCGGCGAACGTCGCCACGCGCCCGTACAGGAAGTACCCGTCGCGGTCGGTGAGCGCGAACTCGCCCTGCACCGCGTGCATCCACGAGGCGTACAGCAGCAGCGGCACGGCGAACCCGGCCACGGCCGCGCCCACCCGCAGCCACCCGACGCGCTTCGCGATCAGGAACACGACCGCCGGGACGAACAGGAACAGCCCGACCGACCGCGTCAGCCCCGCGCAGGCGAGGACCACGCCGGCGCCGGCCGTCGCGACGGCGCCCGGCCGGGCCTTCCACGCCAGCAGGAGCACGGCGCCAACGACCAGCGCCTCGAACAACGCCTCCGACATGAACAGGGACTCGAGGTCGATCTGGTAGGCGTCGAGCAGCACCGGCGCCGCGCCGATCGCCGCGAGCCACGGCCGCACCCCGACCCGAACGAGCAGCGCGTAGATCCCGATCCCCGTCGCGAGCCCGAGCACGTGCTGCATGGGGATCGCCGCCCCCAGCCAGTGCAGGTGGGTCCACGGCCACAGGAAGAACGCGTACAGCTGCGGCCGGTACCGTCCGGGGTGCAGGTGTTCCGCCGCGCCGAGGTAGCCGTACGAGTCGCCCCGGAACAGGATCCCCGGCCGGTAGGCGAGCGCCGCCACCACGCGGACCTCGATGGCGAACACGAGGATCCCGATGAAGAGGAGGTGCCGGCGCGCCGCGCGCCCGTCGAGCGCCCGTCGAACCCCCGCCCACCGCCGTGCCTGCGTCGGCTGCGGCTCCGGCGACGGCGCGCCGCCGCCGGCGTCCGCCGGGGTCGCGACCTCCCTGGGCGCCGTCTGCACCCGATCCTCGGTCCTCATCCGAGCGTCCTCGCCATCTCCATCTCAGGCCCGTCCCGCCGTTCGATCGGCGAACCACCGAACCCCGAGCCCGAACACCAGTGCTGCCAGCAGGCAGACCACGAGCGCCAGCAGCGCGAACCCGCCCCGGGCGTCCTCGCTCATGAGCCGGAACCGGTGCCCATGGTCGACCAGCGCCACCGCGAACGCCCCCAGCGCCGCCGCCACGGCGATCACCCCCGCGACCCCGCCCGGCGAGACGGCGCGCCGCACCCGCCACCGGGCGCGTTCGTTCCGGTCGTCCGCCACCGAGCGGTACACGCGCAACCAGATCACGCTCTGGGCGATCACCCCGCCCGCGGCGCCGAGGAGGCTCCCGGCGACGACGTCGCCGGGAGCCGGCCCCCACCCGGTCGCCACGCCCGCCGCGGCGAGCATCGCCGCGGCGGGCGCCAGGAACACCCACGTCGGCGCCCACGCCAGCAGGTACACCACGTGCCGCAGCCCGTCCGGCAGCGACCGCAGCTTCGACCGGCTGCCGTCCGGCCGGGCCGAGTACGTGATCGGCCGTTCCGCGATCCGCAGCCCCGCGCGCTTCGCCTTGATCACCATCTCCGAGGCGAACTCCATCCCGGTGGACCGCAGCTCCATGCGCCGCAGGGCCGAACGCCGCACCATCCGGAGCCCGCAGTGCGCGTCGGACACCCGGGTCCGGAACAGCAGGTTCAGCAGTCCGGTCAGGGCCGGGTTCCCGATCCACCGGTGGTGCCACGGCATCGCGCCCGGCATGATGCGCCCGCGGATGCGCGAGCCGAGCACCAGGTCGGCGCCGTCGTTCATCGCGTCGAGGAACCGCGGCAGCTCGTCGAAGTCGTACGTCGCGTCCCCGTCGCCGAGGAGGACGAACCGCCCCCGCGCGGCGTCCAGGCCGGTGAGGTACGCCCGGCCGTATCCCCGCCGCGGTTCCACGACGACCGTCGCCCCCGCCGCGGCGGCCAGCTCGGCGCTCCGATCGGTGGACCCGTTGTCCACGACGATGACGTCGCCGCGCAGGCGGTTCCGCTCGATCGCCCCGCGCGCCTCGGCGACGCAGCCCGCGATCGTTCCCTCCTCGTCGAGGCAGGGGATGACGATCGAGACGTCGAGGTCGGGCTCGATCTCGGGATCGGGGTCGCGCTCCGGCGTGCGGATCGCGTCCTCGCCGCGCCGGGGAAGGGTGGGGACGGCCAAGGGGCTCCTCGTCGTTCGCGGAGGGCGGCCGCCCCGAACGGGAGGCCTCCCTCCCGTCGGTTGTTATTCGGCGGCCACGAGGAGCGGGGTTCAGTTCGGACGCGCCCTCGTCGTCGGCGGGGTTACCGCGCCCTGACCTTGCCGTGGCGGATGGCGAACGCCAGCGCCTCGGTCTTCGAGTGCACGCCGAGCTTCATGATCACGTTCTGCACGTGCGTCCGAAGGGTCGCGGGGCTCATCCCGAGCTGGGCGGCAATCACCGGGGGCGGGTCGCCGTTCGCCATGGCCTGCAGCACCTCGAGCTCGCGCGGCGTCAGGCGCTCG
>DATLUW010000165.1:0-3522 GCA_035577825.1 Actinomycetota bacterium
GTGAGCACGATCTTCCCGGCCTGCTTCGTGACCTCCGAGCCGCTCCCCATCGCGACCCCGATGTCGGCCTGCTTCAGCGCGGCCGCGTCGTTCACGGCGTCGCCGGTCATGGCGACCACCTGGCCGGACTCCTGCATCAGCCGCGCCAGCCGAACCTTGTCCTCCGGCGCCACCCGGCCGAACACGTGCAGTTGCGGCAGCCGCGAGATGACCTCGTCGTCCGAGAGCTTCTGGAGATCGGTTCCGGTGATCACGCCGGGCCCGAGGCCGAGGTCGTCGGCGATCGCCCGCGCCGTCACCGTGTGGTCGCCGGTGATCATCCGGACGTCCACGCCGGCCGTCAGCGCGGTCTGGACCGCCCCGCGAGCCTCCGCACGCAGCGGGTCGATGATCCCGACCAGCGCCACCATGACGAGGCCGTTCACGGCGGACATCGGGTCGGCGGACGCGGCCGTCATCGCGGCGCCGTCCAGCTCCCGCGCCGCGAACGCCAGCACCCGCAGCCCCTTCTCCGAGAGCTGCTGGTTCGCCGCGACGAGCTCGTCCCGGACCTCGGCGATCGGCTTCACCTGGCCGTGCCAGATCGCCCGGTCGCAGCGTTCCAGCACGACGTCCGGCGCGCCCTTCACGGTCGTGAAGTGGGGCTGGTTCAGCATGGCGGCGGTCAGCCAGTCCGGCCGGTCGTGGAACGTCGCCATGAACTTGTACTCGGAGTCGAACGGCACCTCGGTCAGGCGCGGAAGCTGCTGCCGGGTCGACTCGGCGTCCACGCCGACCTTCGCGGCCAGGACGACCAGGGCCGCTTCGGTCGGGTCGCCGATGATCGACTCGTCGTCGGCCACGGTCGCGTCGGTGCACAGCACCAGCCCGAGCGCCAGCGGGTGGAAGTCGGGCGTCTCGGCGCCGGCCGGGCCGAGGATCGCGCCCTGCTTCGCGTAGCCGCCGCCCTCGATCTTGTACCACTGCCCCCCGGCCAGCATGGTGGTCGAGGTCATCTGGTTCATCGTCAGCGTGCCGGTCTTGTCGCTGTTGATCACCGTGGTGCCGCCCAGCGTCTCGACGTCCGACAGCGACTTCACGACCGCCTTCGACTCGGCAAGCCGTTGCGCCCCCGACGACAGCATCGCCTGCACGAACGTCGGCAGGCCGGTCGGGATCGACGCGATCGCGGTCGAGATGCAGAGCAGCATCAGCGTGTGGAAATCCTGCCCGCGCGCGATGCCGAAGATCGCGATCACCGTGACGGCCGAAAACGCCAGCACGCCGAACACCTTGGTCATGCTGTCCAGCTCCAACTGGAGCGGGGACTTCTGCCGCTTGGTCGCGGTGACCATGTTCGCGATGCGGCCCATCTGGCTGGTCTCGCCGGTCGCAGTCACGACGGCGCTCGCGGAACCGCGGGTCACCTGGGTGTTCTGGAAGATCATGTTCGAACGGTCGCCGATGGCCACGTCCGTGGACTCGATCGTGGCTCGGTCCTTGGGAACCGGCGCGCTCTCGCCGGTGAGCGCGGCCTCCTGCACCTCGAGCGTCGCGCTCGTCACGATCCGGGCGTCGGCGGGAACGAGGTCGCCGGCCTCCACCAGGACCACGTCGCCGGGAACCAGCTCGGCCGACTCGATCTCCTCGACCTTGCCGCCGCGGCGAACGCGGGCCTTCGGCACCTGGAGGTTGGCGAGCGCCTCGACGCTGGCCCGGGCCTTCATCTCCTGGCTGGTGCCGGCCACCACGTTGAACGTCACCAGCAGCGTCACCACCAGGCCGGTCGCCACCTGCTGGATGCCGAAGCTCGCCACGGCGACGATCAGCAGCATGATGTTCATGGGGTTGGAGAGCTGCCCCTTGGCGACCGACCAGACGCTCGGCGGCGGCTCGGTCGCCAGGACGTTCTTGCCGTACTTCGCCTGACGCTCCTGGACTCCTCCGGCGTCGAGCCCCTGCTCGGGGTCGACCTCCAGCCGGCTCGCCACCTCGTCCGTCGACAGGGAATGCCAGGCGACTTCCTCGCCCTTCGTCTCGACCGCGCTCATCCCGCACCTCTGGGTCGGGGCGCGCCCGGGCGCGCCTGTGCCGGCGGGCGTCCGAAGGGTCGCGGTCACGCACGGACCGCGGCATCGCGCCGGTGGGATGAGATGACCGGGCCGTTGACCGGTCCGCCGCCCGGGCGTACGGTCCCGAGCCGCCAGGCCGGTCGTGGGAGGTCGAGGTCGGCGGATGCGTCTCGAGGGGTCGTGCGAGTGCCGAGGTGTCCGCTTCAACGTGTCGTCGCGGACGCCGTACCCGTACCGGATCTGTTCGTGCCGGCGGTGCCGGAAGACCGCGGGGTCGATCGGCGCCGCCGCGAACGTCATCGCCGACGCCTCGTCACTCGAGCTCGAGGGCGAAGTGACGCCGAACCGGTACGAGCATCCCGACGAACCCGTCGTCCTGACGTTCTGCGGGCGGTGCGGCTCGGCGCTGTTCCTCGAGATCACGCCGTTCCCCGAGTGGGTCTATCCGTTCGCGTCGGCCGTCGACACGCCGCTGCCGAAGCCGCCGGAGTTCGTGTTCGTTCGGACGGAGGAACGGCCGTCGTGGACGCCGGCGATCGGCTCGGACGGCGATCCGAACTTCGCCGAGAACACCGACGAGTCCATGGTTGCGTGGCACCGGCGGCTGGGGCTCGAGTCGCCGGACTGACCGCTTGCGGCGCCGGCGG
The DNA here is from genome assembly GCA_035577825.1 of Actinomycetota bacterium. Lineage (GTDB taxonomy): Bacteria > Actinomycetota > UBA4738 > UBA4738 > JACQTL01 > DATBHM01. The sequence continues at coordinate 2,699 of DATLUW010000165.1, forward strand.
GGGCGATCTATCGTCGGGGCAGGCGCCGTCCCGCGCCCGACCTTCGCTCCGGTGCTCACGCCACCGGCTTCGAGGAGGTAGAGGTGGCCTCGAGCCATCGGGACGCCGGTCGTTGTCGGCCCTTCCGGCGGGGCGCGGGGAGCGTGGGTCCCGGCGCCTGACGCCGTGGAGGAGCACGACGATGACCACGCAGAAGACCTTCAAGCGCCGGGTTCGCGCGCGCATGGCCAAGACCGGCGAGAGCTACACGACCGCCCGACGCATGCTGATCGCCGCCGGCGACCGTCCCGAACCCGTCGAGGTCGACTGGACGCCGCCCGTATCCGACGATGCCCTGACGAGCGCCACGGGGCACGACTGGCGGTTCTGGTTCCGCCTGATGGACGACTGGGGCGCGACGGCACACACGCACACCGAGATGGCCAGGTGGCTGGTCGCGGAGCACGGAGTTCCGGGCTGGTGGTCGCAGTCGATCACGGTCGGGTACGAGCAGGCCCGCGGCCTCCGCGTCCCCGGCCAGCACGCGGACGGGTTCGCGGTGAGCGCTTCGAAGACGGTCGCGGCGCCGGTGGAGGAGCTGTTCGATTCGTTCGTCGACGACGCGCTCCGCGAACGCTGGCTCCCCGGCGCCGACCTCCGCCTGCGAACATCCACTCGTCCCAAGACCGCGCGCTACGACTGGGAGGACGGCTCGACGCGCGTGGCCGTGGGGTTCACGCGCGTCGCCGATGACCGGAGCCAGATCGCCATCGAACACTCCCGGCTGCCCGACGCCGACACGGCGGACGAGATGAAGGCCTGGTGGCGCGAACGGGTCGGGGCGC
>DATLUW010000166.1:0-2215 GCA_035577825.1 Actinomycetota bacterium
CCGCTCCGTCGCGCTCACCGGGAAGTTCGGGTGGGCTGCTGTGCCCGCCGCGATCGTGGAGGCGACCACCATCCTCGCCGCTCAGTTGGTTAAGCGCGCGCGGGAGGCCCCGTTCGGTGTCGTCGCCATCGGCCTTGACGTCGGCGCTGTGACCCGTATCGCGGTGACCGACCCATCCATCAGGTTCCTGATCAGCGACTACATCCGTGAACGGCCTGCCGCGTGAATCTGAACATCAGCAACATCCGGGCCGGGCTCGAAACCAACCTCAGCACGATCAGCGGGTTCCAGGTGTCCCGGTACATGCTGTCGAACTTCACCCCACCCGCGATCATGATCCGCCCCGACAACGAATCCGCCATCGAGTACGGACAGGCCATGGGCGGCGGGGTCAAGAACATCTACATGACCGTCGTCGCCTACGTCGGCACCGCCTCCGACATCGGCGCGCAGAAACTGCTGGACAACCTGATCGACGACGACCTGGTCATTGACGCGATCGAGTCGGATAAGACCTTGGCCGGTGCTTGCGCCGACCTGGACGTAAGAGAGTGCCGCGCCTACCAGGAGTACGCGCGGCCGGACGGTTCCACTGTGCTCGGCGCGGAGTGGACTGTCTTCATCATCGCCGGCCCGTAACGGTCGGGTAGCACCAAGCCAGTCCCCGGCTTCGGGGCGGCACAACCCATAAGACCCGAAGGGGGGAATCACCTTGAGCGTAGTGGTGCTCACCAATGCGCAGGTCACCGTGAACGGTGTTGACCTGAGCGACCACGTCGATTCGGTCGAGGTTCAGACGAACGTCGACGACGTCGACATCACAGCAATGGGTGCCTCGGCGCATCAGCATGCGCCCGGGCTCCGCAACGACAAGATCACCGTGAACTTCCTGCAGGACTTCGCGGCCGGCAAAGTGGATGCAACCCTGTTCCCGCTGCTCGGCAACACCGGATTCACCGTGAAGGTGGTGCCGGTCGCGACCACGGTGTCAACCACGAACCCGTCGTACACGGCGACGTGCGTGCTGTTCACGTACAACCCGCTGAGCGGCAAGGTGGGGGAACGCAGCGACACGTCGGTGGAGTTCCAGGCGACGGGTCTGGTCGTCAAGGCCACCACGTAAGCCGATGGCACGTCAGGGCGAAATTGAAGTCCTGGGTATGAGGGAATTGAACCGTGCCTTTGGGAACATCGACAAGAAGCTGAAGCGCAAGCTGACCAAGCAGCTCGAGGCTGCCGGCAACATCGTTCGCGACGACGTTCGCGAATACTGGTCTGGGCGCCGTTACCCCAACCAGAAGTCGATCATGGGGTTCCGAACGAGCGTGAGGATGGGGGCTGTGGCCGTCCGGCAGCGGTACAGCCCCGGCCCGACAGGCACCCGCGGTGACTTCGGCGCAAAGGAAATGGCGTCGATGGCGTACGGACTCAAGAAGGTCAGCCCGCTCGTCGAAGTCGAATTGGAACGGGTGCTGGATCGGCTCGCGAGTGAGGAAGGCTTCTAGAAACGCAAATCGGAGAGGACAGTAATGGCAAAGATGCTCATCACCGACACCCCCGGACTGGACGGGGAGTACGACGCGGAGTTCGACATCGGCGAGCTCACAAACCGTGAGCTGAGGACGATCAAGAAGATCAGCGGTGTGACCGCCGGCCGTCTGGGGGAGGCTTTGAAGGACGGTGACAACGACCTGCTGATCGCGTATGCGGTGGTGTTCCTGACCAGGGCGGGGAAAGACCCGGAGATGGCGGAAACCCTGCTGTGGGATGCGCCGGTCGGGTCGTTGCAGTTCGACATGACCGACGACGAGGAGGAGCAGGCCCGGGTGGAGGCGGATGCTCGCCCCCCGGACTCACCGATCGGGAGTGGGAGCGTGAAAGAGCACGACGAACTCGAAAGCAGGAGCGGCTCGACCGAATCTTCTGGCGAGATTTCGCCAGCACCTTCGGAGAGCCCGGAGGCAGGCCCGAGTCTTATTGGTTTGCCGCGCTCGGCCACTGGGTCGGGCTAAGACCCTGCGACATGGGTGATGTGACGCCTCGCCAGCTGATGGCGTGCGTGGACTTCATGAAGAAGCAGTAGGAAAGAGGTGAGGGTGTGGCTCGGACGCTAGAGGTCAAGATCGTCGGTGACGCGAGCCAGTATCAGCGCACCCTCAAGAACGCAGGGGTTGCCACCGACCGGTTCGCGGTCAGCTTAAAGAGTCTGGCAAAG
>DATLUW010000167.1:0-6711 GCA_035577825.1 Actinomycetota bacterium
GATCCGAACGGCGCCGCCCCGCGGGTCGGGCCGGCCGCGAACGACGTACGCTGAAGTGGATACCGGCCCTCCGGCCCTGCCATCCGGCACGACGTGCCCGGTACGTGGCCAGAGAGGCGGTCCCTCATGACGCAAACCCTCGAACCCATCGAGTCGCCGTACGCCTCGTGGGTGTCGCGCCTGATCATCGCCTCGGTCGTGCTCGGACTCGTGACGATCCTGATGAGCCTGTCCGACGGAACGACCGGGAAGGCGCTCCCGTTCGGGATCGCCTCGATCGGCGTCGCCATCGCGTCACGAATTGCGGCCCAGGGGACCGGCGCGCATCGCGCGGGTGCCACGGCCGCGATCGTGTTCGGGATCATCGCGCTCGGGTCGGGTCTGCAGTCCGCCATGCTCGGCACCGGCCAGGTCCAGTAACCGAAGAACGGCGACACCCGGCCACAGGGCCGCTCGCCGGTGTGCTCAGGGCCGCTCGCCGGTGTGCTCAGTCCGCGGCGGGCGGCGACGCCGAGTCGTCCGCGTCGTCGGCGTCACGCCGGGCCCGGCGGTCCCGCCGATGGGCCGCGATGACCGCGGCGCGCTGCTTCCTGGCCCGCTCGGCCTCCCGGGCGCTCCTCGTCGCCGACGCCCGCGAGACCCCGGCGGAGGGGGAGGGTCCGTCGTCGTGGCCCGCCGCCGTCATGCCGGGAGCGCGTCGATCGACGCCTGCGTGAGCTTCGTCGTCTCGCTGTCGAGACGGAGCCCGACCAGATTGACCGGCCCGGCCACCCACGCGCCGTCCGTCAGGGTCTCGACCTTGAGGCCGCCCTCGACGCTCTCGGTGATCCGCCACACGGTGTCGCCGCGGCGGTAGACGCCCGTTGGCTTCCGGGGGCCGGAGGCGCCATCGGTGTCGTTGGAGGACGTTTCCGCGCCCGTGGTGCCGTGCACAGCGCTCACCGTGCAGACCTCCCTTGGCTCGCCGTCCTGCGACGGGTTCGACGTTGGTCGAGTGCACGGGAGCCCGCCACAGCGAGTGCGGCGGGCTCCCGGAGTCGTTCAGTTCGTTAGCCGACGACGCGCACGTTGCTCGCCTGCGGGCCCTTCTGGCCCTGGCTCACGTCGAACTCGACCTTCTGGTTCTCCTCGAGGTTGCGGTAGCCGTCGCCCTGAATCGCGCTGAAGTGCACGAAGACGTCGGGACCTTCCTCGGGGGTGATGAATCCGAACCCCTTCTCGGGGTTGAACCACTTCACCGTTCCGGTGGTCATGCTGCTTCCCTCCTTTCGTGGCCGACGCGGACCTTCGTTCCGTCCGGTCGGACCCCGGCGTACTCGCCGGGAGGGAAACTGCTCGAGCTGGAAGCGGCTCGTGGTGAAGAACTGCAAAACCCGTGCGGAACCCTCACCAGCAGCATAGCCGTTTTCGCGGGCCTCCCGGCGCCTCCGGGCCGGCGGGACGACGACCGGCGTGTCGAACGCGTCAGGGCCGACGATCGCCGGGGGCCGATTCGTCCGCCGAGCGTCCGGGGTCGGCGGGGAGGAGGCGGTGGCCCTGGATCACGATCTCGGCCACGTCGACGAGCTTGGCCTGCGTCTCCCGGGCGTGCCGGCGCAGCATCTCGAAGGCCGCCTGCTCGTCGATCCCATGCCGCTCCATGAGGATCCCCTTGGCCCGCTCGGTCACCGCGCGACGGCCGAATGCCCCCTCGAGGTTGTGATATTCGGCGAAGCGGCGGAGCACGATGTCGATCGCGCTCTGGAGCTCCTTCGCCTCCTCGCTCGTCACGTACGCGAAGATGCCCCGACGGGCGGCCTCCTGCACGAACTCGCGATCCTCGACGTCGAGCACCGCGATGACCGGGCAGGCCGCCTCGTGGACGATGCGATCGATCATCCCCAGCGCGTGCTCGCCCGTCTCGCCGACGATCACCAGCGCCACGTCGGGCCGCTCCGCGACGGTGATCGCGCCGACGTCGGCGAGCGAGGCATGGCGGGTGATGACCTCGTGGCCGAGGTCCGTCACCGCCTCCCGAAGCTCCTCCGATCTCGGGTCTTCGCCGTCCGTGACGAGGACCCGGAGGATGTCCGCCGAGCCTCGCTCCATGTCACCTCCAGCATCCGTGGCCGGCTCGTCGCGTGCCCCTGGGCGTTGACGAATCGAACCACCGGGAATAGTGTCACTGGAGCGCCGGCCCCATCAACCGGCCCGCGCAGACCCGGCCCCAGCTCGAGGCCTCCATCGGACCGCTCCCCGCGGTTCACCGTTCGGAAGGCACTCCAGATGAGCGAGGTCGGACCGCGGCAGGTCTTTGCCGCGCGCAGTTCCCTCCGCAACGGGGTCGCGAGGATCGCCGTCGAGGGGGAGCTGGACCTGGCCTCCGTTCCACGACTCACGCAGCGCCTCGCCGAGGTCGACGCCGAGGCGGACGGTCAGGGCCCGCCCCACCTCCTGCTCGACCTCCGGGGCCTCACGTTGATGGACTCGTCGGGATTGCGGGAGCTCCTGTCCGTCATCGCGGGCGCCTCGCAGAACGGTCGAAGGTACGCCGTCATCGGCGTCGCGGAACCGGTCCGGAAGGTGTTCGAGCTCACCGGGTCCGGCAGCGTCCTCGACGGCGACGGCGCGCTCGAGCTCATCCAGCGGTTCACCGGCGCAACAGGAGGGGGGGCGCCGGGATGAGGGACACCGACTGGCGAATGACCGAGGCGCTCAACCAGACCATCTTCCGCGAGATGAACGAGTGGACGAACGAGGACGTCCCCCGGCGCGACGGCTGGGTGGGGCGGGACATCTACCTCTGCGAGTGCGGCGACGGCGCCTGCACGGATCCGATCTCGCTCAGCCCCACCGAGTACGAGGCCGTGCGGAGCGAGCCGACGAGGTTCGCGATCGCGGTCGACCACGAGAACCCGGAGCTCGATTCGGTCTTCATCGAATACGAGCGCTATACGGTCGTCGACAAGACGTTCGGGCCCGCCGCGCGCATGGCCCGGGCGTCGGACCCGCGCCGATGATCCGGATGCGATCGGCCACCGTCGCCCCGGCTGCCCACCTCAACCGGACCCCACACCCCGGTCCACCTCCGATCGGCCCCAACGCGCCGGCCGCCGGCCCCGAGGAGGTGTCCCCATCGAGGGCTCCAGCAGCGGGCTGAGCCTCGTCCCCGTCTCCCTGGGCGTCGCGCCGATCGAGGTGACGCTCGCGCTCGTGGCCCAGTTCGTTGAGGCGCTCGGCGCCGTCGTGATGGACATGGACGTCGGGGCGGCGGGCGAGGCCACGTTCACATTTCGCATCCCCGGCGGTCGATCGACCGGGACCGAACCACAGAGGTGACCGACATGGAACGAACCAAGGATCGGGCGGCGGCGCAACGCACGGCCGCGCTCGAGACCATCGAACAGCGGGCGCTCAGGCAGGAGCGGCCGGCCACGCCCAAGTGGTGCCACCCGGTGAGCGACCGGGAGCTCCGGTTCCAACGGCGGATGTCGTTGCTCGTCACGATCGCCCCGCTCGTCGGGGTGGGCCTGGCGATCGCCTGGCTGTGGGGCCACGGGGTCGGGGGGCTCGACGTCGCGCTGCTCGGCGGGTTCTACGTGCTCACCATCATGGGCGTGACGGTCGGCTTCCACCGGCTGTTCACCCACCGCTCCTTCGAGGTGCCGAAGGGAATCCGGGCCTTCCTGGCCATCGCGGGGACGATGGCCGTCGAGGGGGGTCCGATCGAGTGGTCGGCGACGCACCGCCGCCACCACGCGTACGCCGACGAGTACGGCGACCCGCACTCGCCGCACCTGGTCGAACGCAGCGGCCTCCTGGGCGTCGCCCGCGGCCTGTGGCACGCGCACATGGGGTGGCTGTTCGAGGCGAACGGCACCGACAGCGCGCGATGGGCCCCGGACCTCCGATCGGACCCGGTGCTGGTCGCCGTCGACCGGATGGCCCCGGTTTGGGTCGTCGCGAGCTTCGTGGCGCCGCCGATCATCGCCTTCGCGGTGACCCGATCGTGGGCAGCCGCCCTGACCGGATTCCTGTGGGGCAGCCTGGTGCGCATGTTCCTCATGCACCACGTCACGTGGTCCATCAACTCGATCTGCCACTTCTTCGGCCGCCGCCCGTTCCGGACGCGCGACGAGTCCCGCAACAACTGGCCGCTCTGCCTGATCTCGTTCGGGGAGTCCTGGCACAACAACCACCATGCATTCCCCACGTCGGCCCGCCACGGGCTGTTCCGCGGTCAGCTCGACCCGGCATGGCGGTTCATCCGGACGCTCCAGCAGCTGCGCATCGCCAGGAACGTCCGGCTCCCGGATGCCGCGGCGATCGCTGCGCGGCGGATCAGGCCGAGCCGACCTGCGCGCGCGATCAAGGGGGAGACGCCGACGCCCGAACCGGCGGGAAGCCGGACGTCGGGACCGGGCTGACCGCGGCGTGGCTCCGCGCGTGTGTGGCGGGATCGGGACGGTTGCCGACGCCCCGTCAGCGGCCGTCGAGGGGGAGCCGGCGAGTCGACGCCGAGTGCGTCCAGCAGGTGGGCTCCGGGTTGTACTTCGACACGATCGTTGCGCATCCCTCGTGCGAGCAGAGCCGCCCGCCCGCCCCCCGGGGCGAGACCGCCTTGCCGGGAGTCGGGCTTCCGTACTGGACGTGGTTCGACTTGATCATGGGCCCTCCAGCGTGAACGGCCGTACGCAGGTCCGTGAGCAGCCCGTTGGGGCGTCGGACGTGAGGAGCAACTCGACGCGAACCCCCGGAACAGTTCCGAGAACCCCAGCATACTCGGCGCCGGCCGAACGCCGGCCGAAAGAGTCGACCGGGTGACCGACCGGATCCGGCGCATCGAGATCCACGGCCACGAGATCGGGTACCTGTCGAGCGGTTCCGGCCAGCCGGTAATCCTCGTGCACGGCATCGCCGGGAGCTCCATGACCTGGGGCAGGGTGATCCCGGGGCTGGCCGAGCGCACGAGCGTGGTGGCCCCGGACCTCCTCGGCCACGGCGGCTCGACGAAGTCCGCGGGGGACTACTCGCTGGGTGCCCTGGCCAACGGGATCCGGGACCTGATGGACGCGCTGGGGCACGAGCGGGCCACGCTCGTCGGCCACTCCCTCGGCGGTGGGGTCGCGCTGCAGTTCGCCTACCAGTACCCGGGCAGATGCGAACGGCTCGTTCTCGTGGGGAGCGGGGGTCTCGGGAAGGAGGTCGGGCTCCTGTTCCGGGTGCTGAGCTTCCCCGGGGTCGAGCTCGTGGTGGGGCCCGCGTTCGCCCCGGCGGTGCAGACCAGGGCCGGAGCCGTGGTCGGGTGGCTGCGCAAGGTCGGGTTCCCGTTCCCGGCGTCGTTCGACGAGGTGTGGCACGGATACGGGTCGTTGTCGGACGGGGACACGCGCCACGCGTTCTTTCGGACGCTGCACTCCGTGATCGAACCGACGGGCCAGGCCGTCAGCGCGACCAACCGGCTGCACCTCGCTTCCCGCGTCCCGTGCCTGATCATCTGGGGCGATCGCGACCCCATCGTGCCCGTGCAGCATGCGCGGGCGGCGCACGAAGCCATGCCGGGAAGCGTGCTGCACGTGTTCGAGGGCGTCGGGCACTGGCCGCAGCAGGACCGCCCCGACGAGTTCGTCCGGGTCGTGCTCGAGTTCATCGACGCCACTCCCGCCGGCGCGGTCCCCGAAGCGCCGGCGAAGCCGCCTCTGGCCCGCGACGAGATGTCGCCGTGACGCCGATCCGGAACCACGAGCAGTTCCCTGCCGGCGAACGGGGTGACCCGGATGCCGTGCGCGCATGGAGGCCGTGGGTGATCGAGGAGGCCGACGGCTCGCTCCGGATGTGGTACTCGGGGAGCGATGGCACGAGCTCGAGGATCCTCTCTTCGGTCCGACGAGCCGGAGGCGCCTGGGAGCGCGATGAGGTCGCGATCGAGCCGGGGTTCTCCGGGGACGACGACTCCTACGCCGTCGAGTCGCCGTGCGTGGTCAAGATCCCGGCGGGCTATCTGATGATCTACGGCGGGTTCGACGGCGAGGTGACCCGGCTCGTCGCCGCGACCTCCGGGGACGCCCGCCGGTGGGTTGCTCAGGGGACCATCCTCCAGCGTGGTCCCGAGGACGCCCGCGCGGCGACGGACCCCTGCCTCGTGATCACCGGCGAACGGTGGTGGCTGTACTTCACCGGGGACAGCGGCTCGCCGCAGGACGGCCCACCCGGCATCCTCGCTGCGGTGTCCGGGACCGGCGCCTCCTGGGACCGGCTCGGCACCGTCCTCGAGCCGGAGGGGGACGAACACGCCGTGACCCATCCGTGCGTCATCGACGTCGCCCGGAGGTACTGCATGTTCTTCGCGAGCCACGAGTCCGACCGGACGAGCATCGTCCTCGCCACGTCGGCCGACGGGACGTCGTGGGACCGTCGAGGGACGGTGCTGCAGCCCGAGGACCTCGGCCCCGGGATCGAGCGCGTCCACACTCCGTGCGTGGTGAAGCTCGACGACGGTTCGCTTCGGATGTGGTATTCGGCGGTCGCCGCGGGCGACCCGAAGCTCGGCTATCGGATCGGGTCGGTGCTCCTCGAGCCGTCCTGGCACGTCTGAGGAGGATCCGTCCGCGTCGACGGCGGGTTCCCGCCGCGGCCCCCGTCGCCGGGCCTCAGGAGGCGAGTGACGGCGCCCGAGTCCGCCTCCGCCCCCGGCGCATGTACAGGGCCACCACGCCGGCGACGAGCGCCGCG
>DATLUW010000168.1:0-3956 GCA_035577825.1 Actinomycetota bacterium
CGAAGAAGGTCAAGCACCGCAAGCAGCACCGCGGCCGCATGCGGGGCAAGGCGACCGGTGGCACCGAGGTGCACTTCGGCGACTACGGCCTCCTCGCGCTCGAGCCCGGCTGGATCACCAATCGGCAGATCGAGTCGGCCCGTGTCGCGATCACCCGGCACATCCGCCGTGGCGGGAAGGTCTGGATCAACATCTTCCCGGACAAGCCGTACACGAAGAAGGCCGCCGAGACCCGCATGGGCTCCGGCAAGGGGAACCCCGAGGGCTGGGTGGCCGTCGTGAAGCCGGGACGGGTGATGTTCGAGCTGTCCGGGGTGAACGAGGAGCTGGCCCGCGAGGCCATGCTCCGCGCCGCGCACAAGCTCCCCATCAAGTCGAAGTTCATCTCCCGTGCGGGGGGTGGTGAGTAGTGCCGCGCGTCAAGGCGAAGGAGATCCGCGAGTTCCCGGAGGAGGAGCTCCTGGCCCGCGTCGAGGAGCACAAGGAGGAGCTGTTCAACCTCCGGTTCCAGTTCGCCACGGGGCAGCTGGACAACGCGATGCGGATCAAGCATGTCCGCCACGAGATCGCGCAGATCCTGACGATCCTGCGCGAGCGGCAGACCGAGCAGGAGCTCGAGGAGGCGCTCGCCCGCGCCGACGAGCAGGCCCTCGCGGAGTCGCGGGCCGCGCAGGCGCGGGGCGAGAAGAAGGGCACGTCGCTGGCCGACGCCACGTACGAGTCCCGGGTCGACGAGGAGGAGGGCGCCGTCGGCATGGAACGGATGTCCCCGGAGAAGGACGAACTGTGAGCGAGACCGAATCACCGACCACGACCGAGGCATCGGCAACGGAGGCCGCGACGGCCCCAGCCGCCGCGCCCGCCTCGCAGGAGGCGCTCGACAAGGCGCGCGGCGAGCGGAAGGTGCGCACCGGCGTGGTCGTGTCCGAGAAGATGGACAAGACCGTGCTGGTCCGAATCCAGCAGGTCGTCCGGCACTCGTCGTACGGCAAGACGGTCCGCCGGTCGTCCAAGCTGGCCGCCCACGACGAGGCGAACGACGCCCACGTCGGCGACACCGTCCGGCTGATGGAGACGCGCCCGCTGTCCAAGACCAAGCGGTGGCGCGTGATCGAGATCGTCGAGCGAGCGAAGTAGGGACGAAGTGATCCAGCAGGAGACTCGCTGCAAGGTGGCGGACAACACGGGGGCCAAGGAGGTCCTGTGCATCCGCGTGCTCGGGGGCTCGGGCCGCCGGTACGCGAGCCTGGGCGACATCATCGTCGCCTCGGTGAAGGACGCCATCCCCGGCGGCACCGCGAAGAAGGGCGAGGTCGTGAAGGCCGTCGTCGTCCGCACCGCCAAGGAGCGTCGCCGGCAGGACGGTTCCTACATCAAGTTCGACGACAACGCGGTCGTGCTCATCAACGACCAGCGGAACCCCCGCGGCACCCGCATCTTCGGGCCGGTGGCCCGGGAGCTGCGGGAGAAGCGGTTCATGAAGATCATCTCGCTCGCACCGGAGGTGCTGTAGCCATGTCCGGCGTGGACATCAGGAAGGACGACACCGTCAAGGTGATCGCCGGCAAGGATGTCGGCCACCAGGGGCGCGTCGTGCGCGTCGACCCCCGCAAGGGCCGCGTGCTCGTCGAGGGCGCCGGACGGGCGAAGAAGCACACGCGCACCGGCAGCAAGCGGTCGACGTCCGGCCAGACGCTGCAGCAGGGCGGCATCATCGACATGGAGCAGCTGATCGACATCTCGAACGTGCAGGTCGTGTGCAAGACCTGCAACAAGGCCACGCGGGTGGGCCACCGGGTCGAAGACGGCGTCAAGGCCCGGGTGTGCAAGAAGTGCGGAGCGGATCTGTGAGCGAGCAGGACACCAACGAGACGACCGAGGCCCCGGAGGCCTCCGAGTCGAAAGCGCCGAAGGACGGCAAGGGCGCGAAGGCGAAGGCCTCGGGCGACGGGCAGCCGCCGAAGGGCTACGTCCCGCGCCTGAAGACGCGCTACCGCGACGAGCTCGTCGGCCGGATCATGTCCGACCGCGGCTACACGAACCCGATGCAGGTCCCGCGCCTCGAGAAGATCGTCGTGAACATGGGCGTCGGGGACGCCGTTCGCGAAGCCCGGATGCTCGACGCCGCCGTCGAGGACCTCCAGATCATCACCGGCCAGAAGGTCATGGTGACGAAGGCCCGCAAGTCGATCGCCGGGTTCAAGCTCCGGGAGGGCATGTCGATCGGCGCGAAGGTCACGCTCCGCGGCGACCGGATGTGGGAGTTCCTCGACCGGCTGCTCTCGATCGCGCTCCCGCGGATCCGGGACTTCCGGGGCCTGACGCCGAACGCGTTCGACGGCCGGGGGAACTACACGATCGGCGTCACCGAGCAGCTGATCTTCCCGGAGATCGACTACGACAAGGTGGTCAAGGTCCGCGGCATGGACATCACGGTCGTGACCACCGCGCAGACCGACGAGGAAGGGCGGGCGCTGCTGCTCGCGCTGGGGTTCCCGCTGCAGGGCGCCCCGGCGGTCTCGGCGGCGGCGTCCTAGGCAGGGGTCAGGCGATATGGCGAAGAAGGCACTGGTCAACAAGCAGCAGGCGCAGCCGAAGTTCGGCGTCCGGCACTACACGCGGTGCCTGCGGTGCGGGCGTTCGCGCGCCGTGTACCGCAAGTTCCTGCTGTGCCGCATCTGCTTCCGCGAGCTCGCGCACGCGGGCGAGCTGCCGGGGGTGACGAAGTCGTCATGGTGAGGCTCGCGACGAACGTCACCGACCCGATCGCGGACATGCTCACGCGGATCCGCAACGCGAACATCGCGACCAAGGACGAGCTGCTCGTGCCGGCCTCGAAGATGAACGAGGCCCTGGCGAAGCTGCTCACCCGCGAGGGCTACGTCGAGTCGGCCACCCTCGAGGGCGAGGGCATCGACTCGGCGATCCGGATCGTCCTCAAGTACGGCAAGGGCCGGGAGCGCACCATCACCGGCCTGAAGCGCGTGTCGAAGCCCGGCCGCCGCGTGTACGCCAAGCGCGACGGCCTGCCCCGCGTCATGGGCGGCCTCGGCATCGCCATCGTGAGCACCTCGCAGGGCCTGATGACCGACCGCGACGCGTCGCGGGCCGGGCTCGGCGGCGAGGTCCTGGCCTTCGTCTGGTAGTTCTGGAAGCAGGAGTGATCGAACCGTGAGTCGCATCGGCAAGCAGCCCATCGAGATCCCCGGAGGCGTCGACGTCGTCGTCGACGGCTCGCGCGTGGCCGTGACCGGCCCGCTGGGTTCGCTCGAGCAGACGTTCCACGCCGAGGTGGTCATCCGCAAGGACGACGGGACGATCGTGGTGGAGCGCACCGCCGACGACGGGTTCCACCGCGGGCTGCACGGGCTCACCCGCACGCTCATAGCGAACATGGTCGAGGGCGTGACCAAGGGGTACGAGAAGCGCCTCGAGATCGTCGGGGTCGGCTACCGCGCGGCGCTGAAGGGCTCCGACCTCGAGCTCGCGCTGGGGTTCTCGCACCCGGTCCACGTGCTGGCCCCGAAGGGGATCGAGTTCGAGGTCCCGGCGCCGACGCGAATCACGATCCGTGGCAACGACAAGCAGCAGGTGGGCGAGATCGCGGCGAACATCCGCAAGATCCGCAAGCCCGAGCCGTACAAGGGCAAGGGCGTGCGGTACGAGGGCGAGATCGTCCGGAAGAAGGCCGGGAAGGCCGCGAAGGGAGCCAAGTAGTGGACGCCGCGACCAAGCGCCGCGCGCGCATCCGCCGGCACGCCCGGGTTCGCAAGCACCTGAGCGGAACGGCCGGGGTGCCGCGCCTGGCGGTCTACCGTTCGAACCGGCACGTCTACGCCCAGCTGATCGACGACGTCGCCTCGCGCACGATCGCGTCGGCAAGCGATGCCGACGTGAAGTCCGGCGGCGACAAGACGGCCAAGGCCAAGGCGGTCGGCGAGCTGCTCGCGCAGCGG
>DATLUW010000169.1:0-3440 GCA_035577825.1 Actinomycetota bacterium
GAGGGGCTCGGGACCCTCACGGGGACGGTCGCCGCGACGCGCCCGCCGAAGCGCTTCGGCTAAGACGGCCGCCGCTTCGGTCAGGGCGGTCGTCGGTCGGATCGTGCTGCTCACCCCGCCGGTCCGATGGCGTTCAGTCGCTGCCGTGGCGCCCACGCCGGATTCGCTGCTCGGGACGCAGTCGGCGCCCGGCCAGAGCACCAGGGGGTAGCGTCGGGTGATGCCCGCGCTGCAGCGTTTGCGGAGGGACCATGCTCCGGCGATCCTCGCCTTCGAGACGGCCAATCGCGCCTACTTCGCCGCGTCGATCTCCGACCGGGGCGACGAGTTCTTCGAGCATTTCGAGGAACGTCATGATGCCCTGCTGGCGGAGCAGGAGGCGGGCGTCGGCGCCTACTACGTGCTGGTCGACGACGACGGGTCGATCCTGGGCCGGTTCAACCTGGTGTTCGTCGGGGAAGGTGTCGCCGAGCTGGGATACCGGGTCGCGCAGCATGCGACCGGGCGCGGCGTCGCGACCGCGGCGGTCCGCGACATCTGCCGGCTCGCGGCCTCGCAGTACGCGATCACCGAGGTGCGAGCCGCCGTCGCCCACGGGAACCTGGCATCGCGGCGGGTGCTGCTCAAGGCGGGTTTCACGGCCGTTGGGCCCGCCGATCCGGCGGACATCGGGGGGAAGCAGGGAACCTGGTACCGGCGTGACCTGACCCCGGAGTGAGCGGTCGGGCTCGCCGGTGGTAGAACGAAGCTCTCAGCCGACGTGGTTCGGGAAGCGAGGTGCGAGGAATGGATCCGTGGCCGGGCGGGATCGCCGCCATCACCCTGTTCGCCGAGGATCTCGAGGCGACGCGCGAGTTCTACCGGGAGACGTTCGGACTGCCGGTGATGTTCGAGGACGACGACTCGGCGGTGTTCCGGTTCGGCGACACGCTCATCAATCTGCTGCGGGCGAGCGCCGCGGTGGAGCTCATCGAGCCGGCCGAGGTCGGCGGCCCGGAGGCGGGGCCGCGGTTCCAGTTCACGGTCGAGGTCGACGATGTGGACCGGATGGTCGAGGAGCTCGGTTCGCAGGGCGTGGAGTTCCTGAACGGGCCGATGAACCGGCCGTGGGGCAGCCGGACGGCGAGCTTCCGCGACCCCGCCGGGCACATCTGGGAGATCGCGGGCAGCATCCCCGGGTAGTCACCGAAACGTGACGCGGCCGGCCGTTCGTGGTGAGAATCGGACGATGACGAACGACGAGGCGCGCCGGCCGACCGAGCTGCCCATGCCCGACCGCAGCGAGCTCGAGCCGCTGCTCAAGGAGTACAACGAGCACCCCGAGGTGCGCGAGCGCGTGGTCGCGGACATCGACGCGAAGTTCCGCCGCGACGTCGCCGTGCTCGTGCTCGACGCCTGCGGATTCTCGCGCTCCGTGCGGGCCAAGGGGATCGTGCACTTCCTTGCCCTCCTGGAACGGCTCGAACGGCTGATCGCGCCCTGTGTCGAGGAGCACCACGGCCGGATCCTGCGCCGCGAGGCCGACAACCTGTACGCGGTGTTCGACACGGCCGACCACGCGGTGCGCGCCGCGATCGCCATCCGCCACGACGTCCGCGCCGCGAACGAGGCCCTCCCCGAGGACGAGGAGGTCGGCGTCTCGATCGGGGTGGGGTTCGGCGAGCTGCTGCTGATCGGCCCAGACGACGCCTGGGGCGAACAGATGAACCTTGCCTCGAAGCTCGGCGAGGACCTGGCCGACTGCGACGAGATCCTGATCACCGCCGGCGCGCGGGACGCGCTCGAGAGCACGGACGACTACGAGCTCACCGAACGCGACTTCCACGTGTCCGGGGTCACGCTGCCCGCGTTCCACGTCGGCCGGTGAGACGACTCCCCGGCGCGTTCCTCGCGGCTGCGCTGGTCGCGTCGATCGCGCTCGTGTCGTGCTCGAGTCAGGGCGGCGACCAGCCGACCGCCATCCCCGGCGCGAAGCTGATGACGTTCACGGTCGGGCCCGGCCTCGTCCCCGAATCGCTCGACGAGGAGGCGCTCCGGCTCCCGCCGCCGGCGGACGGCTCGCGGCGCGCGCTGCTCGTGCTGCTCCACGGCCGCGGCGGCTCCCCCGACAGTTGGGCGAACGACCACCTCTACGACGCGCTGAAGGCGGCCGGCGACCTCGCGCCGGACGTCGTGATGGCGAACGGCGGCGACGCGAGCTACTGGCACGACCGCAGCGACGGCCGGTGGGGAACATACGTCGTCCGGGAGGTGATCCCGCGGGCGATCCGGCTGCTCCACGCCGACCCGAACCGGATCGCCATCGGCGGCATCTCGATGGGCGGGTTCGGCGCGCTCGACATCGCGCGGCTGCACCCCGGCATGTTCTGCGCGGTCGGTGGGCACTCGGCGGCAATCTTCGCGACGGCCGGCAACACCACGCAGGGGTCGTTCGACGACGCGGAGGACTTCGCGAAGCACGACCTGGTGACGTGGGCGAAGCACGAACAGCACCCGTTCGCGGGAACGCCGGTGTGGATGGACGTCGGCGCCGACGACCCGTTCCACGACGCGGACGTGGAGGTCGCCCACGAGCTCCAGGCGAACGGCGCGAACGTCTCGCTCCACATCTTTCCCGGCGGGCACGACTGGGACTACTGGAACGCCCACACGCCGGACTACG
Organism: Actinomycetota bacterium; assembly: GCA_035577825.1. Classification (GTDB taxonomy): domain Bacteria; phylum Actinomycetota; class UBA4738; order UBA4738; family JACQTL01; genus DATBHM01. Next base: position 2,663 of record DATLUW010000169.1, read on the forward strand.
TCCGCTTCTACGCCGCGGCGCTCCGGGAGTGCTGAAACCGAGCGGCCCGCGCGACGTGGCACGATCCCTCGCATGACCCGCCGATCCGCCGAAGCCGACCACCTGCTCGACCTCGCCCGGCTCCGCCGCGTCCGCGACCGGATCGACCGGGAGTACGCGCAGCCGCTGGACGTCGAGGCGCTCGCCCGCGACGCGCACATGTCGGCCGGGCACCTCAGCCGCCAGTTCCGCCAGGCGTACGGCGAGTCGCCGTACAGCTACCTGATGACGCGGCGCATCGAGCGCGCGATGGCGCTGCTGCGCCGCGGCCACCTCTCCGTCACCGAGGTGTGCTTCGAGGTCGGCTGCGCGTCGCTCGGGACCTTCACCACCCGGTTCACGGAGCTGGTCGGGATGCCGCCGGGCGCCTACCGGCGCAGCGAGTCAGGCGAGATGGCTGGGATGCCGCCCTGCGTCGCCAAGCAGGTCACGAGACCGGTCAGGAATCGAGAAGCGCCGGCCGCCGGGGGCTGACTAGCATGCACGGCATGGACATCACCATTCACGCGAGCATGCTGCCGCACGACGACCCGGAGGCCTCGATGGCCTTCTACCGCGACACGCTGGGGTTCGAGATCCGGAACGACGTCGAGTACGCCGGGCTGCACTGGATCACGGTCGGGCCGCCCGGCCAGCCCGACACGGCGATCGTGCTGTACCCGCCGTCCGCCGCGCCCGGCGTCACCGAGGACGAACGCCGAACCATCGCCGAGATGATGGCCAAGGGCACGTTCGCCAG
>DATLUW010000170.1:0-4487 GCA_035577825.1 Actinomycetota bacterium
GCCCGCCGGCTGCCGGTTCGGGACGCCTCGGTGGACCAGGCCCTGTCGGTGTGGGTGCTGCACGTCGTGGGCGACGCGGCGGGCGTGCTGCGCGAGGTCGGACGGGTGCTCCGGCCCGGCGGGCGGTACGCCGTGATGCCGGGCGGCGGTCAGTCGCCCGACGACGAGATCGGCCGCCGGACGCAGGCGATCGAGCGGGCGCTCGACCCCGAGCGGCGCCGGGACGACTCGGCCGAACGTGTGGCGGAGCTCGCGCCCGAGGCCGGGTTCCGCGTCCACGCGATGGACGAACACGCCTGGGAGTTCGAGCGGTCGCCGATGGACGTCGCCGACGCGCTCGAGTCCCGCTCGCAGTCCTATCTGTGGGATGTCGACGACGCGCGGTGGAACGAGCATGTCGTCCCGGTCATCGAGTGGCTCCGATCGCTCCCCGATCCCGAACGGCCTATCGTTCGACGGGCGCGCGACACGCTGATCGTGCTGGAACGCGAGTGAGGGAGGTCCGGGCCATGGCCGACGAACGCGACGAGCAGCTCGAGTACGGGTTCAGCACGGCGGTGTTCGTGCTCGACCACACCGCGCGAAAGCTCACGCCCGACGAGGCCGAGCGCAACTTCGGCGAGACCGCCAAGGAGAACTTCTGGCGGATGTGGCCGTCGATCAAGGAGTGGGCGGACAACCTCCACGGGCAGATCGAGGACGAACGCGGCCACATGGCCACCCCGGTCGAGGACGAGGAGATCGACGAGGTCGGCGGCGGCGGCTGACCTCCACCCTGCGGCAGCCCGACCCTGGGGTCAGGTCGCCATCGAGATCACCGCGTGGACAACGGCCGCCAGGCCGGCGACCGCCAGCAGCGCGCCCAGCCACCGGGCCCGGTGCCACGCGCCCGGCGTCGCCACCAGGCATCCCACGCCGATCACGAGCTCCGTGAGGTCGGTGACGAGGCTCGCGGCGATCACGCGGCACAGTTCACCACGCGCGGGAGCCCGAGCCCGGCCGACGGCCGATCGGGGAGTGCCGGCCGTCCTCGCTCGCAAGGTTCTTCGTATACCCTCGGTCGTCACCGTCCAGGGAACCGAAAGGAGCCGCCTGTGCGCCCCGTTCGATCGCTCGCATTGCTGCTCAGCTCTGCGGTGGTGCTGTCGCTCGCCGGGTCGGTTCCAGCCGGCGCGGCCGGCCCGAAGTCGCCCTCCGGCCTCCGGCTGGTCGAGGTGAAGCATTCGCTGCTCGCCACCCACAGCTGGTACCAGCAGACGCTGAACGGCCATCCGGTCCTGGGCGGGTACTACCTCCTGCATCAGAGCAGGAAGACCGGCAGGGTGACGGTCGACGACGGCCGGGTCGCGGTCCGTGGCCGGGTCGCGTCCAAGGCGACGGTCGGCCGTGCCGCCGCCACGCAGGCCGCGCTGCAGGCGATCACGCGGGCCAGCCACGCGCCCGCCCGTGCGGAGGGACCGGCGACGCAGGCGGTCGCCCCCGGCGCCCACGCCCGCCTCGTGTGGGACGTGTTCGCGATGGCCAGGCGCCAGGACTGGGAGGCGCTCGTCGACGCGTCGTCCGGCCGCGTGCTCAGCGCGCGTTCGCTCGTGCAGTTCGGCGGGGGCGCGGTCGGGCAGGTGTTCGCGCCGAACCCGGTCGTCGTGACGCAGGACGAGTCGCTGACGGACCAGAACAACCGGGACATCCCGGACCTGCAGTCGTCGTACACGACGGTGCCGCTGACCCACCTCGACGGCTCGGGGTACCTCCACGGCGACTTCGCCACCAACATCCTCAACCCCGCCGCACAGGCGTTCTCCCCGACCGGGCAGTTCGTGTACACGCGGAACCACCGCGAGTTCGAGCAGACGATGGCCTACTACGACGTCACCACCGCGCAGGAATACATCCAGTCGCTCGGGTTCACCGACGTGAACAACGAGCCCCAGGACCTCCGCCCCGACGGCGTCTGGTACGACAACTCGTTCTACAGCCCGCACTCGGACGCGATCACGCTCGGCCGGGGCGGCGTGGACGACGCCGAGGACGAGGAGGTCACCTGGCACGAGTACGGACACGCGATCCAGGACGATCAGGTCCCGAACTTCGGCAAGAACAACTCGGCCGGCTCGATCGGCGAGGGCTTCGGCGACTACTGGGCGTTCACGATGTCCCAGGCCGACTCGCCGGACACGGGCGTCACACCGCTCGCGTGCATCGCCGACTGGGACTCCACGTCGTACACGAGGGGCATCCCGCACTGCCTGCGCCGGGTCGACACCAACCACACGTACGCGGACTACGGCCCGCGCAAGGACGTCCACCTGAACGGCGAGATCTGGTCGGCCGCGCTGCACGACATCAACCTGGCCCTCGGCCGCGACGAGACGAACACGATCGTGCTCGAGTCGCAGTTCTCGTTCACGCCGAAGATCTCGTTCAAGAAGGCCGCCCAGCGGACGGTCGACGCGGCGCGGGCGCTGTTCGGCGAGCCGGCCGCGCAGACCTGCATCGAGAAGTTCGCGGCGCGCGACATCAACGGGCTCGTCTAGTGGAGGTCGGGATCGTCGGAGGAACCGGCGACGAGGGGTTCGGGCTCGCCCTGCGCCTCGCGAAAGCAGGGCACCACGTGACGATCGGATCGAGGCTGCTGGAGAAGGGCGAGAAGGCGGCCGCCAACGCGAAGGAGATCCTCGGGGCCGACGCGCCCGTCGACGGCGTCGCGAACGAGACGCTCGCGGCCATCCCGGTGCTCGACGTGCTGTTCGTGACCGTGCCCTACGCGGGGCAAGCCGACACGTTCCGGGGGCTCTCCCCGCACATCCCCGACGGGCGCATCGTGTGCGACTGCACGTCCCCGCTCGCGACGGCGGTCGGCGGGCGGCCGTGGCAGGTCGTGCGGCCGTGGCACGGCAGCGCGGCCGAGCAGGCCGAGGCGCTGCTCGGCCGGGGACGCACGCGGCTGGTCTCCGGGTTCCAGACGGTGAGCGGCGACCTGCTCCAGGAGGTCGACCGCCCGATGGACGGCGTCGTGCTGCTGTGCGGGGCCGACGCCGAGGCGCGGGCCACCGTGGGTTCGCTCGTGGAGGACATCCCCTCGCTGCAGTGGGCCGACGCAGGCGAGCTGTCGATGGCTCGGATCATCGAACCGATGACCGCGCTGCTCGTGCAGCTGAACCGGACCTACAAGCTGAAGGACACCGGAATCGGGCTGACCGGCCGCGAGGCGTGGGGCAAGCCGGCGCCGAAGGGGTCCTAGCGCGTTGCACGACGACGCGCAGGGCCGGTTCGTCGGGATCGGCGACACCGAGTTGTGGGTGGTCGAGCGCGGCGCGGCCGACGGCTCCCCGCTGATCGTCTTGCACGGCGGCCCGGGCGACGACCACCACGAGTTCGCCGACTATCTCGATCCGCTGGGGGACCGGTTCCGGCTGCTCCTGGTCGACCAGCGGGGGAACGGCCGGTCGATGTCGTCGCCCGACACGACGTGGACGCTCCAGCAGCATGCGGCCGACGTCGTGATCCTCGCCCGGAACCTCGGGCTCGACCGGTACGCGGTGCTCGGGCACTCGTACGGGGCATTCGTGACGCTGCAGAACGCGGTCGACTTCCCGGGGCAGGCCGCGCAGTCGATCGTGTCGTCGGGCATCGCGTCGCTCCGGTGGATGGCCGACCTCGAGGCCAAGCTGGCGGCGTTCGAGCCGATCGAGCTCCGGCAGCAGGTGCAGGACTCATGGGCGCGCGAGGAGCACGTGCAGACGGCCGAGGACTTCGCGGCGATCATGCACGACCAGATGCCGTGGCACTTCGGCGACCCCCGCGACCCGCGCATCGCGGACTACCTGTCCCGGTCGGCCGGGGCTGTGTACTCGCCGCGGATCCTCCAGATCTTCGCGGCGTCGGGGTACGGGCCGATCGAGCTCGAGGACCGCCTGGCGGAGATCGGCCACCCGGTCCTTGTCCTCGCCGGACGCCACGACCGCACCTGCCCGCCCGAAGCGGCCGAGGCGATGGCGGCGGGGATCACGGGTTCGGAGCTCCGGATCTTCGAGCAGAGCGGGCACATGACGTTCGTCGAGGAGCAGGACGCCTACCTCGAGACGGTTCGCGACTTCCTCGAACGCCACATCGCCGGGTGAGCCCTTCCGGGCGCTGAGCCGGGCCGACTCCCCTCCCGACATCGAGGCCACACACCAGATCTGTCATCAGGACCCAATCATTGGAAGGGGTCGTCGCCCGACTTCACGATTGGCGGTGGTCAGGCTCAGGGTTCGAGCCGCAGGACGAACTCGGCTCCGCCCTCGGCGAGGCGGCGCAGCTCGTAGGTCCCGCGCGAACCGGCGAAGCGGCCGGTCCCGCCGACCACGGCGAACACCCCGCCCTCGGTGCCCGCGGTCCCGCTCCCGACGATGGTGCCGCCGGAAAGGTGGAACGTGTGCCATTCCATCGACCCGCGGTCCGGCGCCGACCGGCCCGGCCCGAATACCGGCACCGCAGCCACGTGG
>DATLUW010000171.1:0-2343 GCA_035577825.1 Actinomycetota bacterium
GAATTCGAGAAGTACACCGCGCGGATCGAAGGGGAGCTCTCGTCGCGCGGCTGATCCGGGCGGTGGCGATCGTCGACGGGGAGCACTACCCGCCCGTCGTCCGCGACGCGCTCGCGGAGCTGCCGTACGAGTTCGTCGGGGCCTTCCTCGCGGGCGGCACAGAGAAATTGCGGGCAGAGGTGGGCGCGGACGACTACGGCCTGCCGCTGGCCGCGAGCCTGGAGGAGGCGATCGCGGTGCACCGGCCGGAGATCGTCGTCGACCTGTCGGACGAGCCCGTGCTCGGCCCGCGCGAACGGCTCGCGCTCGCGTCCCGCGCGCTCGCGGCGGGCGTGCCGTACGCGGGGGCGGACTTCCGCTTCGACCCCCCGGTCTTCGAGCCGTTCGCGCTGCCCGCCGTGTCGGTGATCGGCACCGGCAAGCGTGTGGGGAAGACGGCTGTGACCGGCCATCTCGCCCGGTTGCTCGCCCGTGACCGCGACGTCGTCGTCGTCGCGATGGGCCGCGGCGGCCCGGCTGTGCCCGAGGTGGTCGAGGTTGCGCCTGCGCTCGAGGATCTGCTCGCGCTCTCCCGCTCGGGCCGCCACGCTGCGTCCGACCACCTCGAGACAGCGGTCCTTGCCGGTGTCCCGACGATCGGGTGCCGCCGCTGTGGAGGCGGGCTCGCGGGCGCGACCTTCACTTCGACTGTTGCCGAAGGTGCAAGGCTCGCCGCCTCCCTGAGCCCGGACGTCGTCGTCTTCGACGGGAGCGGTGCCGCGATCCCGCCGATCGCCTCGGGAGCGCGGGTCCTGGTCGCGCACGACCTCGACGGCGGTTTGAATCCGTACCGGGCGCTGATCAGCGACCTCGTGCTGACGATGAGCGATGAGGTCGCGGCCGCCGCGCGGGCCCTCGGCCGGCCCGTGGTGCGGTTCGATCTCCGCCTCCGCCCGGTCGAGCCTCTGGCCGGTCGCGACGCGGCCGTGTTCACGACCGGACCGGCGAGGCTCGACGACATCGACGGCGTCGTCTACGCGTCCCAGAACCTGGCCGACCGGGCCGGGTTGGCACGTGACCTCGAGCAGGCCGAGGCGGAGGTCTTCGTCGTCGAGCTGAAGGCGGCCGCGATCGACGTCGTCGCCGAGGAGGCCGCGGCCAGGGGCATCGACCTCGTGTTCGCCGTGAACGACGTCGTCGCATCCGGTCTCGACGAGGAGCTGCTGCGCCTCGCGGAGGTAGCGGCAGGTGCCGAAGCGCGGGAGAATGTGGGCCGATGACCGAGCCGCGCCACGCCGATCCGCTTCCGCTCGGAGGCCGGGACGGGCTCCCCTACTCGAAGGGCCTCATGGCTCGTGCGCTGATGGCGGCCGGGGTCCCCGCCGTTCGCGCCTACGAGCTCGCCTTGCGCGTCGGCGTCGACCTGGCCGAGCGTGGGGAAGACGCAGTCGACCTCGACCGCATGGAGGAGCTCGCAGTCGAGGTGCTCGGCGAGAACGAGGGCGCGCAGGCGGTGCGGCGGCTGCGGCGCTACGAGGCACTCCGCGAGCTCGACCTCCCGATCATCGTCCTGATCGGCGGCGCCACGGGGACGGGGAAGTCGACGGTGGCGTCCGAGGTCGCCTATCGCCTCGGGATCACACGGGTGACGTCGACCGACTTCGTCCGTCAGACGATGCGTGCCTTTCTGAGCACGGACTTCATGCCGTCGATCCACTCCTCGAGCTTCGAAGTGGCCGCCGAGCAGGACGGGATCGGTGTGGTCGAGGGCTTCGTCGAGCAGACGCGGAACGTCCTGATCGGTATCCGCGGGCTGATCGACCGGGCGCTCCAGGAGGGCTGGTCGCTGGTCCTCGAAGGCGTTCACCTCGTGCCGGGCATGCTGCCCCCGGTCGAGGGCGCGCTGGTCGTCCACTGTGTCCTGGCGATCGAGGACGAGGAGCAGCACGCCTCGCACTTCTGGGTTCGGGACGCCCACTCGGATGGTCTGCGCCCCGTGCAGAAGTACCTCGACGGGATCGGGGACATCCGCACCGTCCAGGACTTCATCATCGACCAGGCGCGCGTTTCGGGCGTGCCGGTGGTCGAGAACGGCAGCGTCGACCTCTCGATCGGAACGGTGATGGAGCTCGTGCTCAGCGGCGCCGAACGTATGGCGCGCGTGTGATGGCATCCGAGGCGGAGCGCACCGACCTCTGCCTGTGCGTCACCTACCTCCGCGCGACCGAGCGGGCGGCTCTCGCCGGTGCGCGCTGGCTCGGGCGGGCGGATCAGGACAGCGCCGAGGAGGCGGCCTTCTCCGGGATGCGCAATGCGCTCGACCAGCTGCCCATGAACGGGCGGGTCGTCGTCGGCGCCAGCGAC
>DATLUW010000172.1:0-3761 GCA_035577825.1 Actinomycetota bacterium
CGATGAAGTCGAACCCCGCACCGCCGGAGAAGACGTCGCCGGCATCGGGACCCTCCTGCGGGCCGATGATGTCGTTGCCGTTGCCTCCCGAGACCGTGTCCGCACCGCGGCCGTCGTTCAGGACCATGTTCGTGGAGGTGGGGTGGGACAGCGGGGTGCCCGTCCCCTGGCCCGTGAGCACGTCGGGCCCGTCGTCGCCGCTCAGGCCGATCTCGCCCGCGCGGCCGTGGAGGACGAGGTCCTCACCGGGGCTCGCCGCGTCGGCGAAGCCGTTGAGGTCGATCCCGGTCACGCTCGTCCCCGCCAGGAACCGGTCGCCGACGGCGAACTTGTCGGGACCGCTCGTCCCCTCGATGATCACTCGGAGCCCCGGGCCCATGTTCGTCACCTGGAAGTTGATCTCGGCGACCGGGTTGGCGTCCGAGGCGAACTGCCCGCCGCCGAAGTCGAGGGTCAGGAACCCGCTGTTCACCGCGCCCAGGTCGACGTTCACCCGGGTGACGGTGTTGACGTTTCCGCACGCGGTTCCGTTGACGTCCAGGTCGTCGACGTTGCGGCTGAACGTCACCGAGCTGCTGGTGGACGTCACGGTGTCCGTTTGCACCCCGTCGAACGTGCACGAGACCGCAGCGGCCGCCCGGCGCGCCGGGACGACGACCAGGGCGACGACCAGGGCGACGACCGCGACCGCCGCGAGCGCGATCGAGGCCGGCCACAACCGGCCACGCTCCCGACGCCGACCGAGCCTCGACACAGCGCGCGAGTATGCCATCCGGCGCCGAAAAACCGGAGCTTCCTCGCGAATGGCCTTCGGCGGGGGCGTGAAGTTCGCTCTTGCGCGGATCCCGGGATGCTGGCTTCATGTGCATCCATGAGGATGCGCGGTCACCCCGCTCGGCTGCTGGCGATCACGTCATTGGCCGTCGCTTCGGTGGCGGCCCTTCCGGGCTCGGCCCGAGCCGCGACGGTCGTGAACTGCGCCACGCAGAGCCTCCAGGCGAAGCTGAACTCCGCCGCGGCGGGTTCGATGGTGCTGGTCAAGGGCACCTGCGTCGGGAATTTCGTCCTGTCCAAGAACCTGACGATCCGGGGCAGCCCCTCCGCCACGCTGGACGGGAACCAGGCCGGCCACGTCCTGCTCGTCTCGGGCACCCGCACGATCCACCTGGCGAACCTCACGATCACGCGCGGGCTGGCCGCGACCGGCGGCGGCATCCAGGCATCCACGGGGAACCTGTTCCTCGACCACGTGACGCTCGAGGACGACTACGCGATCGGAACGAGCGCCGAGGGCGGGGCGATCTTCTTCGGCAACGGCACGCTCTCCATCGCCTCGAGCACGATCCGCAACGACGTCGCCGGCGCGTCGAGCTCGGACACCGCCAATGCGGAGGGCGGCGGCATCCTGATCGAGAAGGGAGCGCTGACCGTCGCCGATTCGACCATCCGGAACAACAGCGTGCTGGCCACGTCCGACGCGGGCGACGCCAACGCGACCGGTGGCGGGATCATGGTCACGGCCGGCGCGAGCGTCCACATCGCGTCGTCGCACGTCGACGCGAACCGCGCCCGCGCGACGGCGGCGTCCGGCGCGCAGGCGGAGTTCGCCGGCATGTTCGTCGGCGCGCTCACGCTCTCGCACTCGACCGTGTCCGGGAACGTCGTCATCGCGCTCTCCACCGGCGCCGGCGGAAGCGCACTCGCCGTCGGCGGCGGGATCTCGGGCGGCTCGCTGTCGCACCCGAACGCCGTCTCGTTCTCCCAGGTGAACGGCAACCTTGCGCGGGCGCAGGCCGAGCACGGGTTCGCCACCGCCGGGGACGGCGGGATGGAGCTCCTTGGCGACCTGACCGTCACCGGCTCGTCGGTCAACGGCAACCGGATCACGGCCACCGGCTCCACCAGCGCGAGCGCGAGCTCCCCCGGGCTCCGGGGGGTGGGCGCGAAACTGGTGCTCACCTCGTCGACGGTCGCGAACAACACGGCGGTGGCCCACGCGGGCTCGGGCACGGCCATGGCGCAGTCCGGCGGGGTGACCTCGGGTTCCACGCTCACCGTCCTCCGCTCGACCGTCGCCGGGAACCGGATCTCCGCGTCGTCCGGCTCGAACGACGCCACGGCCACCGGCGGCGGCATCGTGGTGCCGCCGAACGGGTTCACCATGCGGCAGTCGACCGTGAGCGGGAACGCCGCGGACGCCACCGCGACCGGCTCGCACACGGCGGCGACGCATGGCGGCGGGCTCGAGCTGGTCGCCAGCTCCGGGGCCAACCGCATCGAGAACTCGACGATCGCCGGGAACGCGGTCAACTCCCACGCGTCGAACGCGTTCGCCGCGGGGGGCGGGATCGAGTCGCCGGCCGACACGCTCACGATCGTCGACTCGACCATCGCGAAGAACCAGGCGGGCGAGCGCGGCGGCGGCCTGGTGGTGATCGGCCCGGTCACCGTCACGCTCCAGGCCACGATCCTCGCCGCGAACACCGCCCCGGCCGCGGCGGGACCGGACTGCCGGGGAACCGTCCACTCGTCCGGCCACAACCTGATCGGGACCACGCACGGTTGCACGTTCGACGGCGTGGGGACCGACAAGCTGAACAAACAGGCCAAGCTCGAGCCGCTCCACGGCAACGGCGGCCCCACGCAGACGATGGCGCTGCAGAACGGGAGCCCGGCGATCAACGCGATCCTGCCGGGCGCCTGTCCCCTGCACGTCGATCAGCGCGGGGTCTCGCGTCCGCAGGGGCCGCGCTGCGACATCGGCGCGTTCGAACGCCAGCCCTGATCGCGCCGGTTCCGGCCAACCAAACCCCGGTGTTCAGCCGGTGGTGCGGACCTCGCTCGACACGAGCGACACGGGCGTCCCGTTCCGAAGGGAGTTCGGGATCTCGGCGATCTCGTCGACGTACGCCACCAGTGCGCGGAGGTCGTCCTCGGAGCCCTCGCCTTCGACCTCGACCCGGTACTCGATCGGCGTCGAGACCGCGGGCGTCCCCCGGTAGTCGCTCTCGACCGTGACACGGACCCGGTTGAGCGTGAGCGCCCGCCCCGCCGCCTCGCGGAACAGGTCGTTCGAGATGCACCCGGCGACCGCGAGGTTCAGCAGCTGCCCGCCGTTGAACCCGTGCCCGCCGCCCCCGCCCTCTTCGGGCCGGTCCACCACCAGCGTGAACTTCCCCGCCGACCCCAGCGCCGTGACCCGGCCGTCGATCGAGACCGTCTCCACCTCGTAGCCCGCCACCGTCGGACCTCCTCTGCAGTCGCGAATCGTGCACCCGAACCGAATCGAAGCACGATGCGCGGGAGCCCGGGTCCGGGCCGGTCACCCGGACGCGAGGCGACGGAGCGTCGCGAGCAGCGCGTCGACGTCGTCCGGCGTGGTCTGGTAGTTCACGATGCCGGCGCGGAGGTAGGTGCGCCCTCGCAGCGTGGTCGTCGACAGCCATCCCTCGCCCGACAACTCCAGCGCCCGCTGGAGGTCGTCCTGGTGGCGGTTGAGCTCGGCCTCGTCGGTCACGCCCGCCGGCAGGTGACGGAAGCACACGACCGAGAGCTCCGGATCGCCGGGTTCGATCTCGAGGTCGTCGGATTCCCGGATGCGCCTCGTGAGGTGCCGGGCCAGCGCCAGGGTGTGGTCGATCAGCCGGCCGAAGCCCTCGGTTCCCAGGAACTTCCACGAGCACCACAGCTTCAGCGCACGGAACCGTCGCGTCCCCTCGAGCGAGTAGCGGTACCAGTCGAGCGGCTCGTCGGCCGTGTGG
>DATLUW010000173.1:0-2028 GCA_035577825.1 Actinomycetota bacterium
CATGATCGGGAGCATCAGCACGATGGCCGCGTTGAACAGGTTGCCCGAGGTGAGGTCCGGCACGTTCGCGACGTAGCGGACGAACACGAGGATCAGGAACAGCGCGATCCCGACGGCGAGCGTCTGGTACTTCCTCGGGACCAGGCGGTCGAGCGGGGTCCGCGACGGGATGAGCGGTTCGATGGGGGTCTGGACGATCGACATCTACGCCGGCACCCCCTCGGGCTCTTCGGCCGCTCTGGCCTCCGCCATCTTCCGGGTCTGCTCGGCCGCGGCCTTGACCTCCTGTCGCTCGACCGAGCGGCGGACGAGCTCGTACACGATCACCACGGCCAGGATGATCACGCCCTCCATGATCAGGTAGATCTCCTTGGGGATGTCGTTGAAGTCGAGGATCTCCGACGAGATCTGGATGAACCCGAACAGCAGCGCCGCGGCCGCGATCCCCACCGGGTGGTTCCGACCGACCAGCGCCACGGCGATGCCGGCGAACCCCAGGTCGGCCGGGAAGTCGAGCGTGTACGCGTGGTCGAACGACAGCAGCTGCGTCATGCCGACCAGGCCGGCGATGCCACCCGAGATCAGCATGGTCTTCACGATCATCGAGCCGGGGTTGACGCCGCTCACGCGGGCCGCCTGGAAGTTCGCGCCGGCGGCGCGGAGGTCGAATCCGAACCGCGTCCGCCACACGAGCACGTAGAAGAGGACCCCAACGAGCGCCGCGATGATCACGAACCCGGATAGGTCCGTGGGAACGCCGTGGGCCAGGCTGGGGAACTTCGCCGAATCCGGAAGGAACGGCGTCTGGGTCGAGAGATTCCCGGCGGTGGCCGGCTGCTGGAAGTGGTTGAGGAGCAGGTAGGACACCAGGCCGGTCCCGATCGCGTTCAGCATGATGGTGCCGATGACCTCGTGGATGCCGAGCGCGACCTTCAGCACACCGGCGACCCCGGCCCAGATCGCCCCGACGACGATCGCGACCAGCATGATGAACCCGATCTGGATGGGCCCCGGCAGGTCGATCTTCGTGCCGGCCCACGCAGCGACCAACGCGGCCAGCAGGTACTGGCCGTTCACCCCGATGTTGAACAGGTTCATCTTGAACCCGATGGCGACGGCCAGGGCGGCCAGGTACAGCGGGACGGCTGCGTTGACGATGGCGATCAGCTGGTTGGGGTTCTTGCCGTAGAGCACCATCGCCTTGAACGCGTCGAACGGGTTCTTGTGGATCAGCAGGAGCGCGATCGAGGACACGAGCAGGGCCACGATCAGCGCCACGATCGGCGCGACGATGCTCGTGACGATCCGACGCCACTTCATACGGGTTCGCCCTTCCCCTCGTCGTGGGGGAGGTCCTCATCGACGTCATCGGAGGCTCCGGCCGGCTCGGTGCGAGCCAGGCCGCCGCCTGCCTGGCTCGCCGGAGCGAGTCCCTGGCCGGCCTCGGCCGGAGCGGGGGCCTCGCCGGCCTCCGCGCTGGTCACGGGAGGCCCCTCGTCGGCCTCGACCTCGAGCGAGTCGGCCGGAGCCTTCTCGGCCGAGGCCGCGGCCGGGGCCCCCGCGGTCGCGGGGCCATCGCCGTCCTCCTCGGCCCTCCGTGCGCCGGTCATGTAGGACCCGAGCTCTTCCGGCGTGACGGCGTTGGGGTCGAGCTTCGCCACCAGTCGCCCGCCGTAGATCACGTACAGCGTGTCCGACAGACCGATGAGCTCCTCGAGGTCGGCCGAGATGAGCAGGAGCGCGAGGCCCTTGCGCCGGGCCGCCCGGATGGCCTCCCATACCGTGGCCTGCGCGCCCACGTCGATGCCCCGCGTGGGCTGGGAGGCGATGAGGAGGCTGGGTTCCGCGGTCATCTCGCGGCCGACGATCAGTTTCTGCTGGTTGCCGCCGGAGAGCGCATACGCCGAGACGTCGACGCCCGGCGCCGCGACCCGGTAGTCCCGGATGATCTCCGCGGTCCGCTGTCGCGCTCCGGCCTTGTCCACCCACGGGCCCTTGGAGAACGGGGCTTTGTCCTGGTGCCCGAGC
>DATLUW010000174.1:0-14765 GCA_035577825.1 Actinomycetota bacterium
CGACGGTACCGAGGCTGGTCCCGTCGGCGAAGGAGGGTGTGCCCAACCCGAGACCGTCGGTCGCCAGTTGACGGCCGACGGCCCACTCGCTCGTCGAGTCCAGCCGCCCGACCGCGTGTGCCTTCTGGTCCAGCCGGGACAGGCTGCTGCACGCCGCGCTCTGCGAGATCCCGAAAGGCAGGAACTCCGAGACGACGGGCTTGTTCAGGTCGACGGTGTCGTCGGCCGTGACGCACCGATTCGAGAGGATCGGCTCACCGCACCCGTAGAACGGGATGGAGAGGCCCTGCATCCAGCCCTGCGGAGCAGGAAGCGCGGCAGTCAGGATGCCACCAGAGCGGACGGCCTGCTCGACCTCCACGCCCTCCATGAGACCTTGAGACATCAGGGCCTCTCCTTCCTAGTAGAGCCGGCGATTCAGGCGGGGCAGGGAACGGAGTCGCAGATCTCGACCGGGATGTCCAGGCCGAGGGCGTTGCACCCACGGGCCAGGATGCCCTCGTAGGACTCGGCGAAGGCCGCGACCTTGTTCTGACGGTTGAGGTTGTGGTCCCGGATCTCGGTGCCGAGGTCCAGCGTGCCGCCGTCGAGGTAGGTGAAGAACCCGTTCGGGGCCAGCACCGAACCGAGGGTGGCCGGGAACTGCGGGTCGTCGCCGCCGCTGCCGAAGGTCACCGTGTCCAGGTCCTGCGAGTAGACCGCGTTGACGCCCTCGTTGCTGAGCGCCGTGTTGAGCATGCTCGACGCGAAGTTGGGGTCGTCGACCGCCGAGGAGAAGATCCGGCGGTTGAGCATCTCCAGCCGGATCGCCGTGAGCAGCGTCTCGCTGACGAAGAAGTCCATCTGGACGTCCCCGAGGCGCTGGTCCTGGCGGAGCGCGGCGGCGGCGGTGCCGACACCGTTCACCGTGTTGGCGAAGGTGGAGCCCAGAGCGTTCACGGTGTAGGTCGAGAGGACCTGATCGCGCATCTGCTCGAACAGGAGGACCTCACCCCGACGGGCGTTCTGGATCGCCAGCGCGGACAGGTAGCCCTGCCACTGCTCGGGAGCGAACCGAGCCTGGTAGTTGCCGACGGTGACGCAGGAGTAGACCGCGTAGACGTCGACCTCGTCGGCGTCGTCGCAGTCGACCTCGGCGCACACCTTCCAGGTGTCCGGGTCGCTCTCGTCGACGGCCTCGTCGTCGTCACAGGTCCAGACCCCGAAGCCGTCCACCGGGAGGCAGATGGCCGGGAAGAACGAGAACTTGCCCCGCGTCGCACCCAGCGTCGGCAGCGCGCCCTTGATCGGGCGATCGGTGCTGCCGTTGACCGGGTTGCTGTAGATCGGCTGCGGGAGCGAGCAGCAACCGCCCGCCGCCACCACGGCCTCCGGGCTGACGAACGAGTCGACCAGCCGGGTGTCCGCGTTGATCTTGCCGGAGAGGGTGCGCTCGTCGGCGTAGGTGGTCTCGATGCGGGCGACCCGCTCCTTGCCCGCCTTGAGGCTGCGGCTCGAGGAGTCGTGGAACGCCTCGGCCAGCGCACGGATGTCGGCGCTCTGGACCACGTCGCCGCCGATCAGCACGCGGGTGTCGGTGGTCGCGAGGTCCGGCTCGTTCACCTGGACGGTGGCGGTGCCGCTGAGACCGAGCCGAGCGACTGCCTCCTGGACGGAGAGCATCTTGCCCTTCTTCGGCTTGGACGAGAGGGACTTCTCGGCCGGGTCCTTCTCCGGGTCGGCCTCGGGGTCGGCCTCGGGGTCGGCCTCCGGGTCGTCCTCGGGGTCACCCTCGGCCTCGGCGTCCGGGTCGGGGATGTCGGAGAGCGCGGCGTCCACGTCTGCGATCGCCGCCTCCTGCTGCTCGGCGACGGCCTTGACGGCGGCGTCGGCGGCGAAGTAGGACTCGCGAA
The DNA here is from genome assembly GCA_035577825.1 of Actinomycetota bacterium. Classification (GTDB taxonomy): domain Bacteria; phylum Actinomycetota; class UBA4738; order UBA4738; family JACQTL01; genus DATBHM01. The sequence continues at coordinate 1,893 of DATLUW010000174.1, forward strand.
GAGTGGTCAGCGCGTCGAGGTCCGGCGAGCCGGAACCACGGAGGGAGTGGAGGTGACGGGCGATGACATCGCGGGCCTGAGTGAGTTCGGACAGCGAGAGAGTCTCTCCCGCGCCAACCCGCCCCAGGATGCTGAGAGCCTGCTGGAGATCCATGGTGGACTTCTTTCGCGTCTGGAGTGAATCAGGGACGCGGTGCCCACCGCCAGTTCGCTCTACACAGAGCCGATTAGACCGAAGGGTAGCCCTGGATTGGCGGTCCCGCTACTCTTCGGGAGAATCTTCTGGAACCGGGACATCCGTGAGAGCCTCTTCGGCGACCAGAGCGACCGCCTTTTCGATCCGCTTCAGGCTTGCCATGACGTCCTCCAGGCTGACCGTCTCCGCTGGCTTGTCCCCCTCCGCGGGGAAGGGGTTGTCCTCGAAGTGATCGCCGCACTCAGCACAGAAACCGCCCTCCGGGTTCAGGACGTGGACGTGCTCCGGGCCGGTCAGGATCTGCGCGTCGCCGCCCGCGCTGGCCGCGACCGGCCACGCAGGGGTCGGGACGAGGTGGAGGCCGACCAGCGTGCGGCCACGCCCAGCGGGCCACAGTTCCACGCTCGGGGCAGACGCGGCGGCACGGAGCAGGGCGTCCCGGTCCACACCGGGCATCACGACGCCGCTGATGGCGAGGCCGAGGGGAGTCTCCCAGGCACGGACCATCGCGAAGATCGTGTTCGCGTCGTCGCGGTGCCGGTTCACCTCCAGCGCACCCACGCCCTGACGGGCGAGTGCCGGGTCGATGTGCCGACCACCGAGGGTGAGCGCACCCGGCTGGAACGTGGTGCCGTCGGACAGCGTGATCAATTGCCCCGTGTGGAAGCCCTTGTGCTGGCGGTCCACGTCGCCGGGGTACTGGAAGCACGCACCCATGTCACTCCGGTGACACACGCCCTTCGGCGCGGCGATGCCGTAGATGCGGCGGAGACCGTTGGCGTCCTCGTCGCCGACGGAGAGTGGCACCAACTTCTTCGGCTTGAAGTCTGCGAAGTACTCAGCCGGAAGGGCCGACGAGCCAGCCGCAGCGGTGACCGCCTCGATGTCGTCCCCGGTGAGGGCCTCGGGCCGGACGGCGGTCTCCATGCCGTCGACCCGCTCGAGGGCGCTGATGGAGCCGACCACCACGCCGTCGTGGTCGTTGTTGTCCGGGTCCCAGATGATCGGGATGGGGAGCAGGTCGTCGTCCCACTGGAGCGATCCGTACTTCAGCGTACGGACGTCGCCGGTGTAGATGCCCTCGAACGTGACTGGGCCGGACACGCCGTAGCCGTCCTCGTCCAGGGTGAGGCGAGCGTTGCTGAACGCCGCCGTGTCGACGATCGCGACGTGGCGCGGACGGATCTCGGCGTTGAGGTAGATCTCGTTCGCCTCCGCCATCTTCGCCGCCATCGTCTCCTCGTCGTCATCCGGGCTGGGCTCCAGCGCGGCCAACTTCTCGGCCACCTCCGGGTGGAGGTCGTGCTTGATGGACACCGCCACCGCACCCTCACGGAGGAGTTCCTGCACGCGGGCCACCAGAGCCTGGGTGCGGGGGTCCTCGGACAGGGACAGGGTGCCCGTGCCGATGATGCCTGCGGTCTTCTTCTCGTCAGCCACGGGGGGCTCCTCTGTCTCTTCGGTGGTCCAGCCGTCCGGAAGATCGACATCACACTTGAGGGCGCTCCTCCGCTTCTTGATGTGCGCCTTGGCCTTGGCCGGGTCACTCGCCCGGCCGATGGCCTGGATCGCGTTCTTCAGGTCAGAGCAGTCGCCGATCGGGAAGGACCCGTCGGGCAGCGCCCTGCCGTCCTTCGCCATCGCCTTCCGGGCCTCGGGGGAGTAGTCCTTGAAGTCCACGCCGTCCTCCTCCTTGTCGTTCCGGCGCTCCTTGCGCTCGGGGCGCGTACCGTCCGCATCGAAGGGGCAGTCGGGCCAGTCCTCGTACTTCTCGACGATCCGCTTGTAGATCGCGCAGATCTTGCTCTTGATCGCCTGCTTCTCAGACGAGGACGCACCCGTCATCCTGTCGATACCGTGCCCCCCGGACACGGCCGACATTCCACGGGGAACGATGTGCAAGCCACCGTCCCCCACGTCGGTGTAAGGGAGTTTGTACGCCTGTCGGGTGTTGAGGTCCTGCGAGGTGTCGATGAAGAAGAACGCCTGACTGAGTTTTGAAGTGTCGAGCGATCCATCGTCCTTCGTGGCCCACTCGAACACCCGGTTCGTTGCAGCCTCGCCGTCCCACGGCTCGTCACGACCACCGATGGGGAGTTCGAGGCTGCCGCCGACCTTGAACTCGCCGGCGTCCATCTCCAGCCACTCCATCAACGCCCTCAGGGAGCGCGGGCCGGGGAGCCTGCCCTGCTTCAGACGGCTGAACGCGGCCTGATGGATGCCTACTTCCTCTGCAACCTCGCTCCAGGAAAGTGGGACGCCGGACCCTCGCGTCTCACGGGCGTCCTCGAGGGCTGCAAGAAGAGCGTAGGCGTCCATACGACGCAGGGTAGGGTCAATCGGGGGTGTTTGCAAGCCCTTGCAGAAGATTTGCCAGTACGTCGTCCCTCAGGGGGACCGGATCTGTGCTGTCCAGCGTTGCCAGCACATGCTCGGTCAACCCGTCCACGAAGTTGTCCCCCGCACAGGACCGTGGACCGAGAAACAGGAGGCTGTCGGACACCACCGAGGCCACATCCAGCCCCGCGCTCTCGAGCGCCTGGAGTCCCAGGTGGGCAGGCACCGCGTCGTTGGTCATGTTGGACGGCAGGGAGTCTCTCAGAGCCCTGTGCGTGCGAGCCTTGGCTCCCACCCGGTCCCGCGCCCGGAACGTGGCGACGTCGATCTTGCCGCGCCATTCCGCGATGACGGTGGGGTCCAGATCCTTCTGGTCAGCAGGGGCACCGCTCGGGTCTTCCCGGTCGGTGCGTGCCGCCCGCTGGCGAGGTGTCTCGGTGGTCGGGCTGTGAGCGCCCTCGCCCTGATTCGCTGGGTTGTCTACCCCGATGGTCTGGCGGCGTGCCCGCTCCTCCTCGGACGGAGCGGCGTGCGACGGGATGTCGAGCACCTCGCGGAGATAGTCGCCACTGACCTCGCCCCGGTCGTAGGCGTCCTTGACGTCCTGGACCGTGGACCGCTTGGCGAGCAGCAGGGTCGGGTCCGGCCTGACCTCGACCTCCACGTCCTCGAAGAGAGTGTTCAGCACGTCGGTCGCGACCTGCGCGACGATGTTGGCTGGCGGCTCGATGTGCGCCCGGTACGAGTTCTCCTCGACCTGGAAGGCGGTGGCCCGCGACTGCGCTGACAGCCCCAGCAGGATCTCAGGCGGGATGGGCAGGCCGTACGCCAGCCGGTGGATCATGGCCTCCATGCGGCCCTCGATGCGGGCGTCGTAGGGGAAGTCGGGCACGACCCACGACAGCCCGCCCATGCCCCGGCCACTCGCCATCGGCTCGACGAGTTCCTTCGCGCCGCGCAGGTGGACCGGCCCCACGTCGGTCGGGTCAAGCATCTTGGCCCGGAGCGACTTGTCCCACTCGTCCCAGAAGTCACCGCCCCCTGCGAAGTTCAGGCCGTCGGCCGAACCGAGGATGCCGCGCATCCCCACCCGGTTCGCAGACTGAGCACGGCTCAGACGCTGGAGCCAGTCCATGTCGCAGAGGATCGACAGGACACCGAACAGCGGAGCGTCCGGCATCGATGGGTCGATGGGTGAGGGCCACAAGCCCCGGACGACGTGCTCCGACTCCTTGAACCAGGAGTTCTGGTCGGGGTGGATCACGGACAAGATGTGCCAGCAGTCGTCCTTGTAGACGTAGAACAACTCGCCCGCGACGTACAGGTTCGTCGTGACAAGCCGGACCATGCCGGTCGTCCAGCCGATGGACTTCAGCACCTCGGCAGAGGCCTTGCCGTGCGGGTTCTTCGTCTCACCCTTGCCGCCGGACACGACGGTGGTGCCGTCGGGTAGTTCCAGTTCCCAGTCTGCGGACCCGTCGACGAAGACGTCCCACTGCATCCGGGACATCTGGTCCGCGGCCCACCCGACGATGTAGCGGACCTCACCGACGGCCTCGGTCTCTACGACGGCAGCACCGTAGACGGCGGTCTTCGGTTGAGCCTGAGCAGCCGCAGCCGCCGCTCCGTAGGCTCCGTAGTAGCCCCACGCCTGAATCTGCTGATTCCGGACGAGGGTGGCAGGCGGTGAGTAGGCCATGACTTGTCAGTCTCCCTGGATGTAAGAGCCGACAATCCCAGTGATGGCGGCAGCGGCGAAAGCGGTGATGATGGTGTGACTCCAGTCGGGGTGGTACAGGATCACGGCGGGGATGATGCTGAACCATGCTCCGCTGCACCACGGGCACATCAGCCACTTCTTCGACCACGGATGCCGGTACAGCAGGCGGGGCACCGGCGCGAACATCCCGTCCTCGTCGTTCAGGTTCGCGTGCCACCAGACACCGAACAGCCCGCATATCACGGCGATCGTGATCACAGAAGTTCCTCAGCCGCCAGCATCTTCTCGAGGTCAGCGGTCAGGCCGACGCGCTGCTTCCCCTCCTGCTCGGCCTCCAGGGCAGCCTGCGCCCGGTCCGGGTCGTCGCCGACCCACTCCAGCACCACGGCAGCGGAGCCGTCAGGCACGACGTCCATCTCCTGGGTGTCGTCTTCCTCAGGGAGTTCGACGGTCTCGGGCTCCGGTGCTGCCGCGAGGGAGGCGTCCCACCACTGCGTCATCGTCTCGGTGGAGACCTTGCACTTCGCGAGTTTGTACTGACACGAGGAGCCTCTGCGTCGCCACGTGATGTTGCCTTCCTCGCTGACGCCGGTGCCGCGCCCGGTGGTGACGTTCTGCACGGCGAACGCGGCGTACGGCTCCTCGGAGCCGGCGACGAACACGACCCCCTCGTCCTCGTCGTTGATGAGGATGCGACTCAGCCCGAACTTCCAGCCGGGTCCGGTCACCGCCGCGATCAGGTCATGCGTTACGTTCATCTTCTCTCCTTCTCAGAACCGACCCATTCTCACAGAACTCAGGGCCGAGGGGAGCCCGACCGGCCCCGGCGCTGACACACTACTCCCTCGGACGACGGCTGTATGCCTTGACCTCAAGTACCAGCACGCCCAGACCATCGCGTCCAGCCGGTCGGGAGACGCCGGAGTCTCGCCCGGCACCCACTCGCACAACTCGTCGATCAACTTCCCGCTCGTCGTCACCATGTGGACGATCTGCTCCTCGACCTCCCACAGAAGCGCAATCGGCTCCGCCCGCGTCTTCTTGTTCTTCGTGGCGTTCACCGTGTGAATCGGCAGCGCGTGCCCTGCGGAGTTGATCACCTCCTTCACCATCTGCCCGCCCTGATTGATCTCGGCAATCACGATCGCGTCGTACGTGTCGGCGGCATCCTTCACCCGCGCCGCCCAGACGTGCGGGCTGGCCTCCTCCACCGAGCGGTCGTCAAGGACATACATGTGACCGCTCGCGTCTTGGCCGACCACGACGATTCCGCAGGTCCCCTGCCCGGTCGGCGGGTCCACCCCCACGACGATCCTGTCGCAGATCGAAGCCACGGCGGAGGCTGGCCCGGTGACCTTCGACCGCTCAATGTCGTTCGCCTTCCACAGCGCACCCTCCACATCCTCGATGACCTCGCCCAGGACCTCCTGGCGGTAGAGCCGAGTTCCATAGTAGAGCGTGTTCAGCGTGTGCAGCCAGTCCAGGGGGATGTACTTGTTGTCCATCGACGTGCCGTGCCTGACCACGACCCGTGGGTCGGCCTCCCACTTCTTGATCAGGTCGTGGGGCCGGGGCGTGCTGCTCACCAGCCACCGCCGGTCTCCACGCCGGCGAGAGAGCGACGCCTGCTGGAACGCCTGAGTGGCGCACGGGTTCGCGAAGAACTCCTCAAAGACGTCGAAGTCTACGTTCGTCAGAGCACGGAGTCGGTCCACATCTTTCTCGGTGGGCGTGCCTACGATCCAGACTCTACTCCCGTTCGGGTAGCGCACGCACGCGCCACCGGGCGCGGACGGAAGCCACTTCGCGACTCCCTTCGACAAGGTCAGCAGTCCGTTCGGTCCATCGACCGCAGCCGCAATACCGTCACCCAGAGTAGGAGCAATGACCCGCGCCCTGACGTTCTTCGTCTCGCTCAGCGTCGTGTGGAGTTCCCACATCGCCGCGAACGACTTCCCGGCACCGCGCCCTGCCATCATCGCGAACCCGAGCGCGTCCGGGTTCTCCCCCGGGTCACGGGCAGAGCCGGGGGGAATCCTCCACGGGGGGATCTGGTGGTGCTGAAGGATGACTCTGCCCGCTAGGCGCTCCCGTAGTCCTTCCGCGAGGGCGGTGGACGTGAGAGAGGCCATAGCCCGCTACGTTAGCAGGTCGTCCTCGGTCGCGTCGTCAATCAGGATCACAACGTCCTTGCCGATCCGCTCCATGAACCAGTCCGTCGCCGCGGGGTTCAGGCTGTTGATCTGGAGAGTCCCGGACGGAGTGTACTGAGCCCACTCCTTGTACGGACCCTTCGCGACGGGCTGGGCATTCAGGACACCCACACCGTTCGCTCGCTTCTCGACGCCTGAGATGTAGAACACGCACTTCACAGCCATGATGCCGCCCCTTTACTTGGAAGGTATCCGCCTGGACGATACAATCCAAGCGCGGCTGCGATCTTCCACGGGAACGACCGACCACCGGCAGCGTACTCCATGCGCGTGTCTCGCGCCATGCACGCGAGGGAAGGAATCTCCATGCGCGTGTCTCGGCCATGCGTGCAGAGAATCTCCATGCGCGATCTCGAAAGCCGGTGAAGGGGACCTCGGCCCTGCCGAGACGCCCGTCTCGGCTTGCGCGCGGCTAGCCTAGCGTGCTAGACTGACGTAGTCAGGCCGCCCACCAGGGGTGGCCGCTCACAGAAAGGGGTCTCTCATGGCCCGCTCATCCGCTCAGTCGTCCACGCCCGCCGTCGAGGCGCGCACCTCCGTCTACCGCACCCGCGAGGACTTCGCGGCTGCGATGGGTGCCGTCTCCGGCCTCGTCGCCGGGGCGCCGGAGTACCGGGCCGCGCACCGCGTGCTCACCCACCTCTCGTGGAGGAGCCCGAAGGGTGCCGTGGCGTGGCACAACGGCACGAACGCCGACATGGTCGCCAACGCGAAGGCGATGGGTGCCGAGCCCGGCACGCCGATGCCCGAGGCGATGGTGGCCGCGCTGGACGCGCTGGACAAGGCTGCCGACACGGACGCCCGGAAGGCGGCCGCGAAGGCGGTGCGCGCCGCGACCGTGGCCTGACCGCCACACCGGACGGGGCGACCCCGGCAGGAGCGACAACCTGCCGGGGGAGCCCCGGCCGGAGCGACAATGCCCGAGCAGCACGGCCCGAGGTGCGACCCCTCGGCGGGCACGAGGCGGGGGACCAGCCCCCGCCACGAGGGCGAAGGAGCCCAGCATGACCGCACAACTCAAGCGCGACCGCACCACCCGCGACACCGTCTCGGTGTCCACGCACACCCGCACCGTCCACGTCGTTCACGTCGACGCGGCCGACCTGCTCGGGCAGTTCGACGTGACGGACGAGGTGGTCCTGATGGTGGGGACGCCGTCCGGCCGCTCGAAGCGCATCGCCATCGGTGGCAACTTCCTGGCCCCGTCCCGCAACGACGAGGGGTGGGCGGTGTGAGCACCGAGATCCTGGTCGACGGCTCGCCGTTCTCGTACGAGAACACGCCGGAGGGCATCCCACTCCTGATAGCGGCACGCATCGCGGCGGCGAAGCGGGTGGAGCGCCGCGTGGTCCACATCCACCAGGGCGGCACGGTGAAGACGTACTGCGGCCGACCGGTGGAGCGCCCCGACGTGAAGCGCACCGTCTCGTGGGAGCAGGCGGGTGAGGCGACCTGCTTCACCTGTCAGGTCCGCTTCCGGGGCTGACCCGGCAGGAGCGACAAGCCCCTCGGCCTTCGGGCCGGGGGGCTTTCCGGCGTGCCGGGGCCGCCGATGATCGGTCTCGCTCCGCGTGAGACCGATCATCGGCGAGGCGGCGGAGCCGACGATCGGCGTCGGCCCGCCCGGTACGCGGAGCGTCCTCGGCGAGGATCGCCGTCGGCCGGTCCGCCTAACCGGGGCAACGACGATCGGCGTCGGCGGGACGCCGCAGGCGCAGCGAGGGGCGACTCCGTCGCCGACTGCTGCGGCTGCGGCGTTCCCGTGCGACGGCGATCGTCGGCGGGGCCGCTGCGCCGAGGGGCGGCTGGCCCCCGAGGATCGGTCTCGGCAGACGGCGCAGCCGTCCCGCCGTGAGACCGATCCTCGGTGGGCCGCTCCGCCGCGACCGCTGCGCTGGGCACCGTCGTAAGCCGACTCGTAAGCCGAGTTGCACGCCGACGATCGGCGTCGTAAGCCGACGTCGTAAGTCGCGTTCTGCAAGTCCAGAACAGGCTCTTGCAGAACGCCACGCGCTAGGCGCGTCGTAAGCCGAGTCGTATGCGGATTTTAGAGCCTAGCAGCGCGTACCGTTACGACGTCCGCCGGACTCGTAGAGGTACAGGTACAAAGGTACGAACGTCAGTTGGGTTGTACCTGTACATGACGCGAGAGATGCGAGGATCGGGGTCCAGAACCGAAAACCTGAACAATGGCGTATCATTGGAATGTCTTTAGATACCCCTCCGGCTAGCAAGAAGACTACTAGCCACGCGCTAGGCTACGACTTCTATCATCTAGTAACGGTACAACCCAACTGACGTTCGTACCTTTGCACCTGTACCTGTGCGACGATCGCCCGCCATACAGGTACGCCCGAAAAGACCCTCCTCTACCCCTTGTCCAATGATAGGCGCTGTGCTACGATCAACCCCCCATCAACACCCGATCCACTATTGCAAATCTGTGGAGCAAAACCCTGTCAAAACCCTTGGTCTGGACCCTCACCCCTGCTAGGCTAGCCTCTAGGCAGCCCACCAAGGGGAGGCCGAATCACACAAGAGAAAGGTTGGTCCCATGACCACCAGCACGAAGACCCAGAAGTCCACCCCGGCTCCGGCCAAGCGCACCGCCGCGAAGCCGAAGGCGGAGACCCCCGCCGAGGCCCCGGCCAAGAAGGCGACCGTCCCGGCCAAGCCCGCCTACCGTGACGTGGAGGGCTTCGCCGAGGCCCTGAAGTCGGCCAAGGCGGCGGCCAAGGGGAACACGGACGTCACCCAGGCGCTCCAGTTGGTCACCCACCTCGCGTGGAAGACCCCCGGCGGAAACGTCGGCTGGGCGAAGGGCACCACGCCGAACGTCGTGGCCTACGCCGACGACATGGCGATCCCGGAGGGCACGTCCATCCCGGACGCACTGGCCGCTGCGCTCGCCGCCGCGGACAAGGGTGCGGCCGACAAGCCGCAGAAGGACGCGCTCGCGGTCCTGACCAAGGTGGTCAAGGCGCACGCTGCCTGATCCACCCACCTAGGACGTCCCCGCTGGGGGGTGGGGACGTCCTGGGGGAGCCCGACAGGCAGACACCCCGGTTCAAGTCCGGGGCGGGCGCTAGGCGAGAGATTGGCTCTCGCCACGAAGGAGGAACAGATGACGTACGACGAGTTCATCGCCGAGCAGGAGCGGATGTGCGGGTCCAGCGTGACCCTCGGGGGCAGCGACCCCTACGGCGCGACCTGCGAGTTGGACAGCGGGCACCGCGGACCTCACGTCAGCGCCAACCCGTTCGGCGGGGACGGGGTCTACGAGTGGAGCGGCGGAGGGTACTGCGCCGGAGACCCGCTCCCCGTCCGGGGCGCTCGTTTCCTGGAGCGGGCCTGCGACCGCGAGTTCGGCCCGCACGAGCACGACAACGCCGAGTGCGAGCGGATGCTCGACACGATGAACGGCGGTGGGGACGACGGGTCCTGGCTGGCCGACGCGCTGAACCGTGAGGCCGAGGAGGGTATGCTCGGTCGGCCGCTCTTCCCGAACGAGTACTGACGCATGACCGCCCGACAGGCAGGCACTCCGGTTCAAGCCCGGAGCGGGCACGAGGCCCCCGATCAGCGGGGGCCAGCACAGAGGAGAACGAAGATGGAACAGCAGTTCAGCATCGGCGAGTGGGTCGAGCGGATCTTTGACGGCAAGGTCGGCGTGGTGAAGAGGGTCCAGCCGGGGGTGGGGGACGCCGAGGGCGACTTCTACTTCTACGTGGACCTGGACCCGCACCGGAGGGTGAAGGCGTCAGACGAGGACCTCTGGGCCGGAACCACCGGCGCGTGGCGAACCCACTTCCGCGTTCACGCGCACGTGGACACGAGCAGCCGCGACTGCGACGGGGACTACTCCGGCGGGCGGGTCGACGACATGACCGTGCAGGAGCGATGCGACCAGTTCGGCGACCTGCACTTCCAGCAGCGAGTCGTGTCTCACATCATCTCCCTCCACGGGACCGGCACGCTGGAGGTCTCGCCCACCGGCGTCCACTGGCACGAGCAGACGGACGAGGGCTACTCCGCCGCCGATGTCCGCTGGTGCGAGGACGACTGCGCCGACGAGCGCCCGTGGCGACGCGACCACCGAGCAGAGAGCATGGGGTACTGACATGAGGTTCGCAGCCGCCGCGCTCACCGCCCTGCTGGTCGCCGCTCCAGTGGCCGCTCAGGGGGCCTCACAGCCCTCTGAGGCGTCCGCCAGGACCGCCCCGGCCCCTAGCGACCCCGTGTTCCCGCGAGGCCTCCCAGCCGCGCCGAGCGAAGACTCGTGCTACGCCTATCGCTGCGTCTGGGACGCGAGGCACGCGGGCAACGGAGAGGGCCACTCCCTGATCCTCACCCGGTTCCACGGGGACTTCATCGGCAAGCGGATCACACACCGCCGAGCCCACCGGCTGATTGACGCGTGGTGCGCCCGACCGAGCGTAGGCTGCATCGGCTACGAGGACTGACATGGACATCCTGTGGCACGTCCTGTACCGCATCGGGTACATCGTGGTGACGATAACCTGCGGCATCGCCGGGCTCATCTTCGGTGTAGCCCTCCTCGTGGGAGCCTTCTGGTGCCTGTCGTTCATCTTCCGAGACTACATCGCGGCCTTCCGGAGATGGACAAGTCCTCCCGAGGGCTACGAGCGCCACGTGATCTGGTCGAGCGGAGGGGTGAGCGAGCCCACCCACGTCTACCACTTCTACGACCGACAGGGCAGGCTGCTCTACGTGGGGATCACTAACGACCTCAAGCGTCGGTGGGCGCAGCACGAGGCAGACAAGCCGTGGTGGCACCTCGTCGCCCGGAAGGAGTCGGTGCAGTACCCTACTCGCGAGGAGGCTGAGAGGGTGGAGGAACACCAGATCCGCACCCACCGGCCGATGTTCAATCGCGCCATGAACGGATGGCTCTCTCCACGGGGGTAGAGGGGCCGTCCAGCCCGACAGGCAGACACCTGGGTTCGAGTCCCGGGCGGGCACGAGGCAGGGGACCAGCCCCCGCCGTGAAAGGAGAGGGATGATGGCACGCACGAAGGACAGCGCGACCACCGAACTCGCGGTGGCCCACGCTGCGATGATGTTCATTGCCGCGAAGGGGTTGACCGAGGAGTTCTACGGCAGCGGCGCGCTCACCGGAAGACTCTGCACCGAGAGGTGCAGCCACACCGACGACCTGCTCATCGTGAAGGAGACGACCAATGGCTGACGAGGAGATGCCGAAGGAGCAGCCGCCGCGCTCGCTCCACCACCGGATCTACCCGTACATGGACGAGATGGTCCAGTACGCCACCGAGCGGGCTGACGACCTGAGCGACCCGGAGGCACGGCCCTGGATCGTCCGGGACCGCAGCACCGCACTGAGGAACGAGCGGCAGGGCCGGGGGCGAGCACTCGTCCGGGTGTGGATCCCCACCTCATGGGAGTACGTCAACGTCGAGGAGGAGGACAAGTGAGGTACACGACCTGGGAGTTGCTCTTGTGGGCCGTCCTCATCGGCGGCTGCGCCGCACTCCTGCTCTGGGCGTGGTTCGCATGAGCACGTTCTGCGAAGACTATCCGTGCTGCGGCCACGAGATGGGCGACTGCGACGGCAGCCTGTACGGGAGCGACGAGGACATCAAGGCCCGCGTCTACGAGGACATCCGCAACGGGCACGGGGACTGCGACCACCAGGAAGGGATCTACAACTGCGAGGAGCCGGAGTGTGATGACGATGAGTGAGCGCATGACGTGGGGCCTGATCTGGGTGGACACGGACGGGCAGTTCTACGTCCAGAACAGCCAGAGTCTGGAGCAGGCGCTGGCCTCGGAGCGGATCGCCTCCGGGAGCGGACTGCCGGCGATGCTGTTCTCGAACCGCGAGTTCATCCACCGGGTCACGCACCCCGACGAGCAGATGGTCGAGCAAGCCTGCGAGGTGATGCACGACGCCTACGAGGAGGCCGCGCTCGGGGCCGGGTGGGAGACGAATCCCGCCAGCCGGAAGCCGTGGGCCGACGTGCCCGAAGAGAACAAGGCGACCATGCGCGCAGCGGTGATCGCTCTGTTAGCGTGGCTGGACGACTGATGGGCATCGACTTCGAGGAGTTGGCCGCGTCCATCGAGAACATGCGGGAGATCTTCCGGGCGATGGTGGCCGGGCTGATGGACGACGGTTTCACTGAGGAGCAGGCACGGGCGCTCGTCGTGGAGATCACCACACGGAAGGTCGACGATGACGATGAGTGACGAGGTAGTCGACGAGGCCGCGCTGCTTCTCAAGCGCATCAGCGACGAGGGCCTGCTCCGGACCTTCGCGGCCCTGACCCACCGGCTGCACGCGGTCGATCGTCTGAAGGGTCTCCAGAGTGATGCGTTGGCTCTGAGAGTCCGGGCGCAGCGCGACCGCGTGCAGGCCGAGATCC
>DATLUW010000175.1:0-9890 GCA_035577825.1 Actinomycetota bacterium
GCCCGGTCCTCGCGCTTGCGTGTTCGCCACGATGGCACCGACGGTCGCTGGAGGCGAAGCATGTGGATGCACTGGGACGCGGGATGGGGTGGCTGGCTGATCATGAGTCTCATGATGGTGGGCTTCTGGGGCCTAGTTATCTGGGCCATCGTCGCCATCACCAGGGGAACTGGCAGGTCGAGTGACGGCGCGCCTCAGGAACGGCAGGACCCGGTTCGCCTACTCGAGGAGCGGTTCGCTCGTGGCGAGATCGATGAGAAGGAGTTCACAGAGCGTCGCCAAGTGCTCGCGGGGAAGCCGTAGATAGACCTCGCTCCCTAGAGACATTTCACGAATCCTCGCCCACGCGAGCGTTTCACCCGAGGGCCCGCACGAGGGGGATACTGCCAAGTAACGACAACGATCGGGACGACACGCCGAACCTGGGCGTCGACGAACGCGGGGGCGCCGGCTCCCCGCGGTCCCGCAACGGTCCCGCAGGACGACCGGAAACCACGGGAACTGATGCGCAGCATCGAGTAGGTGTTTCCGCAGGTCAGAGGCACTTTCACGGCGTTTCCGCAGGTAGGCGAACTGCCCCGAAACGGACTGTTAATCCGTAGGTTGAGAGTTCGAGTCTCTCCCCCGGAGCAGAGAACGTACAGGTCAGACGGTACGAAGCGGAGTGCGAAGACCAGCCGGCGCGTGAGAGCCGAGCATCCTTGGGTGCGGGCAGTGCGGGGCGACGGCGGACCTGACCGTGGACCACATCATTCCGCTGCGGGAGGGCGGGACCATTCCAGGGACAACCTCAGGGTGCTTTGCCGCAGCTGAACACGAGTCGGGCGATACGGGCGAGCCACGATCGACGCAGAGCGGGATCAGCCGCGAGAAGCCGACGGAGTTAGGAACGAGGCAGGGGTTCTGAACGCCTCCTCGGATATGCGAATCCGCACGTCGACCTTCACCGTGCCGTCGACGTCCTGGTCGAAGCCCTGTATTTCGATTTGGTACCGCTCGCCCAGGCGACGCAGGAGTTCGGCGACCGTGCGGAAGCTCTCCGTCATGGCGGGGTAGGGTGCCAGGTCCACCCATCTTCCCATCTTCGGTTCCCCCGATCCGCTCAGGGAGTCTCTCAGTGCTGGGGCCCAGAGAGATGGGTGTCAGCCACCGCCCGCGGTCCCAGCTCCGGAAGCTCCGGATTCGTGGCCATGCTCTACCCGTGGCTTGCCTTGGTCAAACTCCGCCCGATTGACGGCGTGGCCGAGATCGTGTGTACGGGTCCGGGTGACTACCCACTCGCCGCGAGCAAGTCGAGAACACGCCCCTGAAGTCGACGAAGGGCCTCCTGAGCCCGCTCGATACGGTCGAGGACGCCTGGAGCGTCGATGTTCTCGACCTCCTCCTTCACCCGGTCGAGCTCGACCAAAGCGACCGCTGTCTCGTCCGAGACGTCGAGCAGCGCAATCCGCCTTTCTGCAGAAGCCGACGGCACGGTTCATGAATACCCCGCAGATGCAGTTCAACGCTGGTCACATGTGCCCCGGCACGGCACACGCCGCCCTGTGACTGCTACGACCTTCGTCGGGGACGAGGACATGAGCCTGGACACCCCACCCGCATCGGGACAGAGATGGCCGGCGAACGCTGCGATCCCTGCATGACTCCGCCTGACGACGACTGCCTGATCCGGGCCGAGGCCCCTGTCAGCCAGCTGCAGCCATCCTCCACGATGTTGTTCTCGGTCGTTCCCGTGGAGCCGAGATAGTTGTCGTTCACGTTGCCGCCATCGAACGCGTCGGTCAGGGGGGTGCCGCACCACAAGGAGATGCCTCCACCCGTGCCGGTGGCATCGTCGTCGGGCGTCGACCCTCTTTCCCTCCACCGAAGCCGAATCTTCTCCGATCCGGCAGCCCGGTCGCACCTCTCTCGCGCCCGGTCGGCGTACGGTCGCGGCCGAACATGGCCTGTTCGTCGCTCAACATCGGCACCATCAGCACCGACTCCATTTTGATGGGTCAAGTGAGACAACGCCCGCGATCGGGCAACCCTCCGGCCGTGGACCCGGATTCCCTGACCGCGTTCGCCGACCAGCTCGAGGCCGCCGCCGCCGATGTGGATCGGCTGGCCCGGTGGGTGGCGGTGACCGGCGACGCCGCCGATCAAGTGGACCTCGCCGCAGCGCTCGCCCGGCTCGAGGCCATCACCGAGCAGATCCAGCGCCGGCTGGCTCAGCCCTAGGACATTCGCGGATACTCGCCCACACCAGCGTTCCCTCACCCGACCAGTCTTCGGCGTCGGGTTCGGTGGCAGGTCGGTCAGAACTCGTGATGTCACGCACAGCGGTGAGATGTTCCTCTGGGGAACCTGCGCCCGAACGGACTGCGAATCCGTCGGTTGAGAGTTCGAGTCTCTCCCCGAAGCAGAACCCGTCGTCGCCGTCCCAGCGGTCCCACGAGGTCAGGCCAGCGGTCCGCGCACGAAGCAGTTGGAGACGTCGTTGTCGTCGGTCGAGCTGAAGTTGTCCGAGCGCGACGTGAACGCGACGAACCCCCCGTCCGAGGACACCGACGCGTAGAAGCTGTCCTCCAGCCCGGCCGCGCCGGAGGTGGCGCGCGAGATCAGCCGCGTCGCCCCGCTCGTCGTGTCGTGGAGGAACACGTCGATGAACCCGGCGGCGCCCCCGAGGTTCGCCGCGTCCGACTCGAACGCGACGGAACGCCCGTTCGCCGACACCGACGCCGTGTCGCTGTCGCCGTCGGCGGGAACACCGCCCGTCGTCCTGCTCATCAGCCGCGTGGTTCCCGTCTTCACGTCGTGGAGGTACACGTCGGTGGTGCCGGCGCCGCCGGGGAGATTGGAGGCGTCGGACTCGAATCCCACGTACCGGCCGTCGGCGCTCAACGAGGCGGCGATGGCGCCCGAGTTCAGCGAGGCACCGGATGACGTCTTGCTCACGAGGCGCGTGGAGCCCGTTCCCGTGACGTGGAGGAAGATCCGGGTCAGACCGTCCGGTCCCGGCAGGTTGTTCGCGCTCGACTGGAACGCCACGCGGCTCCCGTCCCCGGACACCGACGGACCACCGCTGTCCGCGTTCGCCGGGACGCCGCTCGACGTCTGCGACGCCAGCTCCGTGGTGCCGGTCTTCCGGTCCCGCACATAGACGTTGACGACGGCGTCGTCGCCGGGCGGCGAGTCCGTCGTCGACGTGAACGCGACGAACCGGCCACCGGAGGAGACGGACGGATTGTCGCTGTCGCCGTCCAGGTCCTCGCCCGACGACGATCTGCTGACCAGAACGGTCGTGCCCTGCTGCAGGTCGCGGAGGAACACGTCCTCGGTGCCGGCGCCGCCCGGGAGGTTCTCCGCCGCGGACGAGAACGCCACGAACCGCCCGCTCCCCGAGATCGCCACCGAGTCGGAGCTCCCAGCGTCGGCCGGCTCCTCGGCGGATGTCTGGCTGACGAGCCTGGTCGTGCCCCGGACGAGGTCACGGACGTAGACGTCCCTCGTCCCGGCGGCGCCCGGCAGGGCGTCGTCGTCGACGGTGAAGACCACGAACCGGCCGTCGCCGGAGATCGCCCGGCTGCCGAAGGTCGAGCAGCTCCCGTGCACGGCGTCGATTCCCCGGAACCGGCTCACCAGCTGCGTCGTCGCTCCGAAGGCGCTCGCGGGGGCGACCAGGACGACGACAACGGCGACGATCGCGCATGCGACCGCGACCGGCGGCCGGTTTCGCGCGGTGAAGGCTCGCGACATGGGACCGCTCCTCCCTGGATGCGAGGCTCATCGTTCCACCGGCGCGAGCCGCAGGTCAATGCACGCGGGCGACGCCCACCCACCGGCCGAGATCGGTGTACGAGCGGGGGCGGCCGGTAGACTGCCGGGCTCCTCGCCACGAACCACGACCCCAAGGAGGCCGTCCTCATGCCGACCGCCACGTTCGTCACGTCGATGGGGCAGTTCACCGTCCAGCTGATGCCGGAGCACGCGCCGAAGACGGTCGCGAACTTCACCGAGCTCGCCACCGGTCAGCGCGAGTGGACCGACCCGCGCACCGGCCAGCGTTCGACCGACCGCCTGTACGACGGCACCGTGTTCCACCGCGTGATCCCGGACTTCATGATCCAGGGCGGCGACCCGCTGGGGCGGGGGACGGGCGGCCCCGGCTACACGTTCGAGGACGAGTGCCCGCCGGGTGGCCCCGCGTTCGACCGACCCGGGCTCCTGGCCATGGCGAACTCGGGCCCGAGCACGAACGGTTCACAGTTCTTCGTGACGGTGGTGCCGACCGCCTGGCTCACCGGCAAGCACACGATCTTCGGTGAGGTCACCGACGGCATGGACGTGGTGAATGCCATCTCGACCACGCCGACCGACGGCCAGGACCGTCCACGGGAGCCCGTTCAGCTCCTGCGCGTCGACATCGCCGAGTAGCCCGGACGGGGCCCGACGGTCCAGTCCCCGCCAGACGCCGAGGGCACGGTCGCCCCCGCGCGCGTCACCCGCGCCCGCGTCCCTGTGTGGCTTCCCAAGGCGCTCGTGCTCGTCGGCGTCGCGGCGTTCCTGTGGCTGGGGCTGTACCGGGCAGCTGCACCCGGCCGTGGCGTTCGCGAGCGCGATCGTGGGGGCGAGCCTGCGGGGCGCCATCGGCGCCTTCCTTGCGCTCCCGGCCGCGGCCATCATCCAGGCCGTGCTGTCGACCTACCTCGAGCGGTACCAGGTGGTCGAGACCCAGCTGACAAGCGATGCCCTGCTTCCGCCCGAGCCGCCGAAGCAGCAGGAGCCCAAGGCGCTCGGGCGCATCGTCCGTCGGATCCGCAATCGGGGGACCGGGCCCGAGCCGGCCACGGACCGACCCCGACGGGGCTACCGGGTCGGCCGCTCGGTGCTGACCCCTGCGAGCGGGGAGCGGAACTCGAGCTCGCCGCTCACCACGCGCCGCGAAGCGCCCGGGACCATCGAGCCCAGCAGCCCCCGGGCCGCTGCATTGTCCGAGAGCATCGTCCCGGTGAACGCGGAGATGCCGCGGAGCGCGGCCATCCCCGCGAGCCGGGCGGAGAGCGCCCGCCCGATTCCCAGCCCCTGCCACGCGTCGGCGACCACCAGCGCCACCTCCGCCTCGCGGGCACCGTCCAGCCGGTGGAATCGCCCCTCGCCCACGATCTCGCTCCCGAGCGTGGCGAGCACCACCTCGCGGTCGGTGTGCCGGACGTCGCACAGGTAGGCGATGGAGCTCTCGGGCAGTCGCGGCGTCGGCGTCATGAACCGCAACAGCAGCGTCCGGGGCGAGAGCCCGAGGTAGAACCGGCGCAGCGCGTCGGCGTCGAGCGCGGTCGCCCGGCGGAACGCCACCGTCCGGCCGTCCGCGAGCCGACAGGGCTCGAGGACCGGAGCAGCAGCGCCGCCCGTTCGCTCCGCGACGGCGGCCTCCTGTCGTGCGTGACCCTCGTCCCCCGTCCCGCGTCGGTGCTCGAACATCCCGCGCCCTCTCTGAGTGGGTTGCAGATCGAAACGGACTCTAGCAGGAGTGAGTTTCATTTCGCAACTCACTCTGCTACCCTCCGCAATGTGGAACGTGGTTGGTTTACGAACGAGAACTGCTCGGTGGCTCGAACGCTCGAGGTGATCGGGGAGCGCTGGACGATGCTCGTGCTCCGCGAGGCCTTCTTCCGGGTCCGGCGGTTCGATGAGCTCCAGCGGAACACGGGCGCCGCGCGCAACATCCTGTCCGACCGCCTCCGGACGCTCGTCGAGCACGGCATCCTCGAACGCCGGCAGTACCAGGACCGGCCGCCGCGGTTCGAGTACCGGCTGACCGAGAAGGGGCTCGACCTCTATCCGGTCCTGATCGCGCTGATGGAATGGGGCGACCGCCACGCGCCGGGGGAGACCGGTCCGCCGGTCCTGCTCGAGCACCGCGCCTGCGGCAAGCCGACCACGCCGAAGCTGGTGTGCTCGGAGTGCGGCGAACCCGTCGCCGCGCGCGACATGCGGGCGCTGCCCGGCCCCGGGGCGATCGCCCGGGGCGCCTGACCCTGCTACTGCACCCAGAGCTGGTCGATCAGCATCCCGAGCGGCGCGGTGTACTGGTAGTTCCCCACGCCTTTGCGGAGGACGTCGACGACGCGCAGGTTGACGAGCGGCACCCACGGCGCCTCGTCGACGGTCTCCCGGTCGATCCGTTCCCACAGGCCGCGGGCGGCCTCGGGGTTCGATGCCTGCTGGTCGAGCGCGTCCGAGATCTGCGCGTCGATCGCCGGATCGCAGAACTGCGCGGTGTTCGCGTTCCCGGGGTTGGCCGGCAGGAACGAGTCACAGGTGAGGATCGGAACGAAGAACCCCGACGCGGCCGGGTAGTCCGAGATCCATTCCAGCGTGCCGATCTGGGCCTTCGTCCGGGAGTCGCCCACGGTTCCGAAGTAGTCGACGAGGCCGAACCGCGTCTCGACGCTCACCCGGTAGCCCAGGGACTCGAGCAGGTGCTTCGCGTAGCCGCCCCAGACCCCGAGGTCCCCCCAGGACCAGAACGTGACGTGATCCCCCTTGGTGCCCGAGGCGTCGACCAGCCGTTGGGCCTCCCGGATGTTCGGCGCCGGCCAGGGCTGGCCGGGATCGGGGATGTCCTGGTAGGGGCAGTACGGCGCGTACCCGGGGGAGTGGGCCGGCAGGATCTGGCAGGTCGCCTCCGCCACCTCGGGACCCCCGGCGGCGGTCACGGCGGCGTTGCGGTCCGCCGCGATGTTGAGCGCCCGCCGGACGTCGGGGTCGTCGAACGGCGGGAGGTTCGTGTTCATGAACAGCCCGACCGTCGTCGGCTGGGGACTCGTGTGGATCTCGCTCGCATAGCGGGTCTCGACCGTGTTCAGCAACTGCTCCGACGGAGGGTTCTGCGACAGCGCCGAGGTGAACGCGTCGGCATTCCCGTCGAGCACCTCCTGCACCGCCTCGTCCGGCGTGCCGCCGATGTCGAACTCGATCGCGTCCGGGTATCCGGCCGGCTGTGCCGGCTTCCACCACTCGTGGAACTCCGGGTTGCGTTCGAGGTGCAGGACCTTCCCGATCGTGTAGTCGGCGATCCGATAGGGGCCGGTGGCCGGGACGGGTACCGGGTCCTTGCGCGGGCTGCCCGGCGTCCCGGCCGGCACGATGTACGCGAACGGCATCGCGAGCTTGTCGAGGAACTCCGGGTCGGGCGCGACGAGGTGGAACGTGACGGTCCCCTTCGCGTCGTCGGCCACGATCCCGTCCGAGAGGTCGCAGTCCTTCGGGTGGTTCGCGCAGTGTTCCGCTCCGACGATGCCCTCGTAGTACTCGGGCGTGGGGATCCCCAGGAGGAAGTCCCGGGCGAACGTCGCCGGGACGTCCGACGCACGGACCGACCGGCCGTTCGAGTATCGGATCCCCGGGCGGAGCGTGAACGTGTAGGTCGTGCCGTTCGTGGGCTGGGGCAGGAACGCGGCGAGGTCGGGCACCAGCTGCGTCCCGGCGAGCCCGCTCGCCTGGTTGAACGCCACCAGGCCGTCGTTCGTCATGCGAAGCAGGTTCCACGAGCTCGAGTCGTACGCCAGCGCGGGGTCGATGTAGTCGAAGTCGCGGTTCATGGCGAGGCTGAGCGTGCCGCCGGTGTGGCCGGCGTCGGACTCGCGGACGCTCACCAGCACCCTGTCCCCGGAGATCGCGACGCCCTGCGGCCGGTTGCCGAGCGGGATGCGCTGTCGTATCCGACCGCTCGTGGGATCGATGCGGACGAGCGTGTCGGACGAGTCGTTGCTCACCCACACCGCGCCCGCGCCGACGGCGATCCCAGCCGGACCCTGTCCGGTGGCGACCGACGTCACCGAGTTCGTGTCGGGGTCGATCCGGGAGACGGTGCCGTCCAGCGCGTTCGCCACCCAGGCGGCGCCGTCGCCGAACGCGATGGCGGTCGGTGCGTTCCCGACCGTGATGGGCGTGGTGACGGTGCCGTTCCCGGGGTCGATGCGCACGACCCGGTTGTTCGCCGTGTCGCTCGCCCAGAGCGTCCCGTCGCCGAACGCCAGCTGGTTCGCGGCGATCGGTAGCGGGGGCGCGGTCGCGCCGGTGTCGGGATCGATGCGGGTGACGGTGGCGTCGCCGGTGTTCGCCACCCACATCAAACCGGCCGCGTAGACGATCCCGAGCGGCCCGTTTCCCACCGCGATCGTCTCCGTGGCCGTGTTGGTCGAGGGATCGATCCGGGCGACCGTTCCGTCGAGGCTGTTGGTGACCCAGACATAGTCCCCACCCGTCGCGATGCCGGTTGGGCTGCTGCCGACGTCGGGGATCGTCTCGATGACGACGCCGGTCGAGGGGTCGATGCGGGACACGGAGCGGTCGTCCGTGTTGGTCACCCACACCGCGCCCTCCCCGACGGCGATCTGGCTGGGTGAGGCGCCCACCGGGATCTGTCCGGTGATCCGGCCCGTCGACCCGTCGACGATGCCGACCGAGTTCGAATCGAACCGGGTGACGACGGCGGCCGCCGACGCGCTGGGGCCGGTCGAACCGCCGCGCCGGGGGGAGCCGCCGCCCGCGACCAGCGCGGCGACCACGGCGACCACCACCGCGAGTGAGATCCCGACGCCGGCCACTGCGCGCCGCCTCCGACGCTTCGGTCGCGGCGGGCGTGGCCCCGGGACCGGGCCGGAGCCGGCATCGCCGGTGAGCACCGGCCGGAGCGCCTCCCGGGTCGCTGCCGCCAGTTCGCCCGCCGAGGCGTACCGTTCGTCCGGCTCCTTGGCCATCGCCCTGGCCACCACGGCGTCGATCTCCGGGGGGAGCCCGCGGCGATGTTCGCTCGGGACGGGAGCCGGGTCGCTGAGGTGGGCGTACATCACCGCGACCTCGGCCTCCCGGACGAACGGCGGCTCGCCGGTCAGGCACTGGTACAGGACGCAGCCGAGCGAGTACACGTCCGTGCGGGCGTCCACGGGTTCCGAGCGAATCTGCTCGGGCGCCATGTAGTCGAGGGTCCCCACGAACTGCCCGGTCTTCGTCATCCCCGAGGCCGACAGCGACTTCTTGGTCAGGCCGAAGTCGGCGAGGTACAGGTGGCCGACGCGCGCCGGGGCGGTGGCCGGCGAGAGGAGCACGTTGCCCGGCTTGACGTCGCGGTGGACCAGGCCGGCGGCGTGGGCGGCGTCCAGTGCCGCCCCCATCTGGTCCATGGCCCGCACGACGTCGTCGGGCTCGAGCGGGCCGTGCTCCGCGATGACCGACTTGAGGTCGGAGCCCGGCACGTACCGCATCGCGATGAAGAGCAGCCCGCCCGCATCGCCGGCCTCGTAGATCGGGACGACGTTGGGGTGGTCGAGCGCGGCAGCGAGCCGGGATTCGCGGATGAACCGCTTGCGGAACGCGTCGCTCTCCGCGAGCTCGGGGGAGAGGAGCTTGAGCGCGGCCTTGCGGTCCAGCCCCTCGTGGTGGGCGAGGTACACCTCGCTCATCCCGCCACGGCCGATGAGTGACTCGACGCGGTACCCCGCGACCTGCGTTCCGATGCGGGAATCGGTCGCCATGCTTGGTTTGTAGCACCTTCGAATCCGGAACGCTGCCGGTTCGGGCGGGTTTCCGGGAGCCAGGGAACACCGGTGGTACGGTTCGGCCGATGACCCTGGTGCTCGGCGTCGAGGCGGGCGGATCGCACTGCCATGCGGTGGTTGCCGACCCCGCTGGGAACCGGATCGGCGTGGGCGCGAACCGCGACTCCGGCAACTGGGAGGACGTCGGGATCGCCGCGGCGGCCGGCGCGCTGCGCGCGTGCGTGCGTGAGGCGTTCGACGTCGCGGCCGCGGCGCCGCATGAGGCGAAGTCGGCCGTGTTCGCCCTGGCGGGGGTGGACTTCACGATCGACGAGGGGCGACTCGGGGGCCTGCCGGCCGGCATGGGCC
>DATLUW010000176.1:0-2705 GCA_035577825.1 Actinomycetota bacterium
GAGATTCGGCCCAACGATCGCCTGGACTAGCCGCGCCGCGCCGGCATCATAGGTCGGTGCTGGCGCCGCTCCACCGGCGTTCGGCGCAACCGGTGTCGTCAAGTCCGCCGGGGCGAAGCGATCCCCCGCGTCGGCCCGCTGCTGCGCCGAGTACAGAACGTCGGCCCGCGCGCCAGCGGCGAACCCACGGGTGTTCATGGCCGAGGCGGTGAACGCGGCGCGGGTCGCGCCCTTGCTCGTGTGGTCGTAGCTCATCGCGCCCGCCGCGGCGATGCCGTACACGGCGGCCTGGGCGTAGGCGTCGACCCCGGCGCCGAGGAACGTGAACTGCCAGCCCTCGGCGGTGCGCGCCGCGATGAGGGCGCGGAGCTCCTCCAGCGTGTGCTCGGACGACGAGTTCTCCTCGCCGTCGGTCTGGAAGACCACGACCACCTTCGGCTTGCCGCCTCCGGCGACGACCGCCTCCTCGACGGCCCTGATCGTCTTGACGCAGGCGTCGATCAGCGGCGTGCCGCCCCGCGGCTGATAGGTCTCGTGGGTCAGCGCCGGTACGACGTCAATTCCCAGCCCGACGTGGACTTTGTCCAGCGACTGCGTGTCGAATTGTAGGAACGTGAACCGGACGTCTGCGTCGTCCGAGCCGTCGGTCGGCGTCTTGAGGCCGGCGACGTAGCCATTGTAGGCCTCGATCGTCGCGTCGCGGCAGGCGTTCATCGAGCCAGAGCGGTCGAGGAGGAGGGTGACGTGGGTAATCTCGGTCATGGGAAAACTCCGTCGAGGGTTGGTTGGTGCTTAACCTTATAGGCTAACCGCCCGACGAAGTAAACCCCTTTAGTTAAATTAGCGCCTCGAACTCGTGGACCCAGCGGATCACCTGCTCCGAGAACCCGTCCAGGTGGGTCCACCGCTCCCCGTACCCCACGCCGTTCTGGTAGGCCGCGACGTTGATCAGGTACGCGCGGGCGGCGCGGGGCTCCGGCACGTGGTCGCCCGACTGCTCGTCGGTGATCACGATCAGCCGGTCCATCTCGACCCCGCTGTTGAGCGTCTGCACCGCGGCCCCGAGCTCGGTTCCCTGGTGCGGCTGGCTCAGCAGGATCTGCTGGATACCCGAAAGTCCTCCAGCAGGTCGTGATACTTCCGCAACACGATTCGAGAACGTGTAGATCCGCACGTCGCCGTGGATCATCACGGCCAACGCCGCCGCCGCGTCGATCCGGGAGAGGTCCGACTTGGCGGAGATCTTCTGGTTCATCGACCCGGAGACGTCGACCAGCACGACCGTCCGGCCCGGCAGGGCCGGGAGCTCGGCCACGGCAGCCCGCATCGCGGGGTCGAGGAACGGGACCATCGCCGGCGCCGCCCGCGCCGCCGCGACGTAGCGGAACGGCAGCACGCGGCGCGCCCCCTTGCGAGCGAGGATCGCCGACGAGACGAGGCTCGGGTCAACCCCGGCCTCGGTCATGTTGCGCAGGTTGCGCAGCAGCGCCAGGTATCCCAGCTTACCGTCGCGCAGCTGGCCCTCGAAGACGGCCCTCTTGTGCTGCTCCTTGCTGACGCCCTCGGCGGGGCCGGCGGACAGCCCGACCTCCCACGTGTCGGCGGACTTCACCTCGCCGGCGACTAGCTGCTTCCACAGCGCGGCCTGCTCAGCGTCCCGCGGCTTCGGGTGAACGAGGAACATCACGTCGCGACCCTTGATCGGCTGGCCGGCCTCGCCCGAGGGCGAGAAGTACTTCGCCAGCGCGTAGCGGTCGAACTTCGCGAACGCCGCGGCCAGGCCCTTCTTGACCTGGGCCGACAGCTTCTTCTTGAGCGCCTTCGGCTCCACGCCGTTGGCCCGCGCGTAGACCGCGAGGAACTCGCTCAGCTCGTCGGCGCGCTGGATAGTTTGGGAGATCGTATCGCTTACGATACGAGTTCCCGAACCGGTGCGCGCGAGCACCGCGCACAGCAGGAGAGGCACGTGGCGCAGGTTGAGGTGCGACCGGGCGTCGATCGCCAGCTGGGCGAGAACGGTCGGGGCGACCTGCCCGGCGAGCTCGGTGATCCGCGCCGCGACGTCCTGACCGGACTCGTAGAACGTGTCCTCCCACAGCAGGCACGCGCAGACCGAGCGGCGCAGCGCCATCTCGGGCGAGATCTGCGCGGCCGGCGCGCCCTCGTGGGTGCGCCGCGTGTTGCTGGGCTCGAAGACGCGCGGCGGGGTTCCACCCTGGGGCGGCAGCGCCGGCTTGATGTTGCGGGTGTTGAGCGCGGCCATTGAGATCATCCTCCTGGGGTGATCGACCGCTGGGAGAGGCACCGGGGGAACGGGCGGTGACGGGTTGTGTGGACCCCCTCGCGGGGGCACGCCGGGATTTGAACCCGGACCCACGGCTTGATGGGCCGTTGCTCTACCAAAGAGCTTCGATGCAACCGTAACCTACGCCACCCGGTGGCTATCCAGCGATCGGAGAATAGACGGAAACAGTAGCCCCGGTTCCCCGGGTAGCGCTCTACCAACTGAGCTAACGCGGCAAAGGTGCCGTGTACAGGATTCGAACCTGCGACCTCTCGCTTGTAAGGCGAAGAAACTGTGTCCTACGCTACCGACCAAAAACTCCGCGCTCGGGAACAGGCGGGAGGGGTTATGGGCCGAAGCCCGCTCTGCCAAGTGAGAAGTAACCTCGCCCTACGCCACGAGCATGGGGGGTTTATACCCC
>DATLUW010000177.1:0-8713 GCA_035577825.1 Actinomycetota bacterium
CGTCCACGAGCCGGTGGCCCGCGCGCCGGAACGCCTCGGCATCCATCGCCAGCGGAACGGATCGCGCTTCCGCTGCCAGCCCCGGGTCCGTCCGCTTCATCCTGGCGTTCTCAAACGGACCTAGGGGTGCGCCGCCGCCAGCGTCTTCAGCGCGCCCTGGAGCTTCATGAACGAGACCGAGTCGCGCGGGCTGTACGCCAGGTCCTCGTACGCGATCTTCCCGGACCCGTCGACCACGAACACCGTGCGCTTGTTGTAGCCGTACTGCGCGTTGTAGCTGCCGTATCGCTTGGCGGTGGCGTGATCGTGATCGCTCGCCAGCCGGAACGGCAGGTTGTGGAACTTGGCCCACTCGTGGTGCGAGAACATGTAGTCGCCGCTCAGGCCCACGACGTCGGCGTTCAGGCCGCCGAGCGCGCTGAAGTTGTCGCGCAGCGTGCACACCTCCTTGGTGCAGCCGCCGCTCCAGTCGGCGGGGTAGAACGCGAGCACCACGTTCTTCTTGCCGGCGACCATTGTCGAGAGCTTGAGCGAGTCGCGGAACACCGAGTCCCGCGTGGCGTAGGGGAGGGAGAAATCGGGGGCGACGTCGCCCACGCGGGGGGCGGGCGCGTCGTCGGCCAGCGCGACGGCCGCGGCGGCGGTGAGGGCGAAGGCGAAGAACAGGGCTTTCATGGGTTCCTCGAGGGGAGGTGGTTCGGACGGCCTTGCCGGGGTTGAGCCTAGCCGGGGGCCCACGGTGGTGCCAGCGGCCGATCCGGCAAGGTGCGGCTCACACCACGTACGCGGGGGTGGGTCCATGGGTGACCGACGGAGTGGTACCGGTCCCCGGCCTCGCGGAGCGAATCGCTGGTCACGTCGGGACCTTCCATGCGACGAACGGGTGCGCGACTCCCGTGCCCGACACGGTCCCTGCGGAGTCGCAGATTCCCATTGAGTGCACCTCGGTGCTGACCTAGCTTCGCCAAGCATCACCTTGCCGAGCCGACAGAATTCCCCCGGGCTCATTACAGCGCCTTCCATCCGACCCGTGGAGGTTGCTTGTGCCGCGAATGCCCCGGATGCGCGTGTCCGTTGCCGCCCTCGTCCTCTGGATCTCGTCGCTCCACGCCGCGGCCGCCGCGCCGGCCGCCACACCGGCCGCCGTCCCCGGCGAGCTGATCGTCCGCTTCCGCCACGACGCCAGTACCGCGCAGCGATCCACCGCGCTCGCGCGCGTGCCGGCCGCCACCCGGGTCCAGGAGTTCGCGTTCATCGATGCGGCCCTGGTGCGCTTCGCCAGCATGAGCACCGCGGACGCGATCGCCGAGCTCAAGAAGGACCCGGAGGTCCTCTACGCCGAGCCCAACTACGAGATTCACGTCGCTCGCGTGCCGAACGATCCACGCTTCCCCGAGCTCTACGGGATGCGGAACCTCGGCCAGACCGGCGGCACGCCCGGCGCCGACATCCGCGCCACGCTGGCGTGGGACCTGTTCACCGGCGACCCCAACCTGAAGATCGGCGTCATCGACACGGGCATCGACTACAACCATCCCGACCTCGCCGCGAACATGTGGACGAACCCTGGCGAGATCGCCGGCAACCATATCGACGACGACCACAACGGCTATGTGGACGACGTCCATGGCTACGACGTGGTGAACAACGACGGCGATCCCATGGACGATTTCGGCCACGGCACGCACTGCTCGGGGACGATCGCGGGCGTCGGCGACAACGGCGTCGGCGTCGTCGGCGTCAACTGGCACCTGAAGCTCGTGGGCATCAAGTTCCTGGACGCCTCGGGCAGCGGCTCGACGGCCGGCGCCATCGCCGCGGTGCAGTACGCCATCGTCGCGGGCGTGCGCCTCACCAGCAACTCCTGGGGCGGCGGCCCCTTCTCCGCGGCCCTGCTCGACGCCATCAACGCCGCGGGTGCGGCCGGCCAGCTGTTCATCGCCGCCGCCGGCAACAACGGGTGGGACACCGATGTCACGCCCGTCTATCCGGCGGACTACGACTCGCCGTACATCGTCTCGGTGGGCGCCAGCGACCACAACGACCACCTCGCGTTCTTCTCGAACCGCGGCGTCAACAGCGTCGACCTGGCGGCGCCGGGCGTCGACATCCTGTCCACGGTCCCGGGCGGCGGCTACGAGACGCACTCGGGAACGTCGATGGCGTGCCCGCACGCGTCGGGCGTGTTCGCGCTCGCCGCCGGACGGTTCCCATTCGCCTCGAACCTGCAGCTCAAGGACCTGGTGCTCTCCAGCTGCGACTCGATCCCGGCACTCGCGGGCCTCGTCCACGGTGCGCGCCGCTTGAACGCCTACCAGGCCATCCTGCTGCCGGACTCGCTGCCGCCGGCGCCGGTCGTGGACCTGTCCGTGGAGTCGTTCGGATCGACCGCGATCGACCTCACCTGGACGGCCAGTGGCGACGACGACACCTCGGGCACGGCGGCAGCCTACGACCTGCGTTACTCGACCTCGCCCATCGACACCGGGAACTTCGCGCTCGCGACACCCGCGCCGACGGGCGCGCCGCTGCACTCCGGCTTGACCGAGCACGTCGAGGTCTCCGGACTGTCCTTCAACACGGCCTACTACTTCGCGCTGCGGGTGCTGGACGAGCTCGGGAACACGAGCCCGCTCTCGAACCTCGTCACCGGCGCCACGGTCGGGATCCCGCGGATCGAGGTCACGCCGGCCTCGCTCAACGCGTCGCTCCTGACCGGCGACGTGAGCGTGCAACACCTGACCGTACGCAATACGGGTGAGGGCCGCCTGGACTTCACCACGTCTTCGGCGGAAAGCCTCGCCGCGGGCCTGCTCGCAACGCTCGCGGCGCACGCCGCGACCGTGGACCCCGATCCCGCCCCCGCCCCGGGTGCGGAGCCGCACGCCGGCACCATCGGCGGGCGCGGTCCGGATCGCGGCGGCTACCGCTGGCGGACGAGCGATGATCCCGGCGGTCCCACGTTCGGATGGGTGGACATCGAGGTGGGCGGCACGCCCATCGCGTTCGCGAACGACGACGACATCTCCGAACCGCTCCCGCTCGGATTCGGGTTCCCGTTCTATGGCCGCACGCTCACCTCGGTGCGCATCGGCTCGAACGGTTACCTCACGTTCGGTGGCAACGGCACGTGGAGCGCGAATGCCCCGCTCCCCACGGCCTCGGTGCCCGCCGACCTGGTGGCGCCGTGGTGGCAGGACTTCGGAGCGGGCGGACCGCGCTCGGTGATCTACCAGCGCGAGCCCGACCGGTTCGTGGTCTCGTTCGTCGCGCTGCCGACGCGGGGCGCGAACCAGACCCGGCGCACGTTCCAGGTGATCCTCGAGCGCACGGGCCGCATCGTCTACCAGTACCTTGCCCTGGGAGGGGTGACCGATCAGGGCACGGTCGGGATCCAGGCCCCCGGGCACGCCACCGGGCTGCTCGTCGCCTTCGACGCAGGGTTCCTCCACGACCGCCAGGCGGTCGAGTTCCTGCCCCTCGGGCAATGGCTGAGCGTGTCGCCACCCTCCGGGCGCGTCGCGGCCGGCGCCTCGCTGCCGGTCGACGTGACGTTCGACGCCACCGGGCTCTTCGGTGGTGTCTACGACGGCGTCGTGCACATCGCCAGCAACGACCCATCGCAGGCGACGACGCTCGTGGCGGCGTCGCTGCAGGTGACCGGCGCCCCGGATATCGCGGTGACGCCGGACTCACTCGACTACGGTGGCCTGTTCATCGGTGCGGTCCGCGTCGACTCGGTGGTGGTCCGGAACCAGGGCACGGACGTGCTCCACGTCACGTCCGTGAGCTGCACGCCGCCGGTCTACACCGTTCCCGGCGGCGCGTTCGCGCTGCCGCCCGGCGGCACGATGACGCTGCCGGTCTCGTTCGCGCCCGGCGCCGCGATCCCCTATCCGGGTACGCTCACGATCGCGAGCGATGACCACGACGAGCCGACGGCGGTCGTGGATCTCGAGGGGCTGGGGTTGGTGCCACCCGACGTCGCGGTCGCACCGGCGTCCGTGTCCGCGGACCTGTTCACGGGCGCCTCCACCGAGCGCACGTTCTTGATCTCCAACACCGGCGGCAGCGAGCTCGACTTCAGCGTCCGCGCGGTGCGCCCGCCGGGCTCGGCGGCGCAGGCCTCGCTCACGATGCCTGTGGCCCTTCCCGAATCGCTGGCTGCGGTGGTGCACAATCACGTCGACCCGCACGCCACGGCCCCGGTACCCGAGGCCATCTATTCGGGCACGTTCCTCACCTTCGGGATCACGGAGCTGGGCGAGTTGATGCCGTTCCAGTACCCGCCCGGCAACGAGCACCTCGCGGTGGGGACCTATCTCGACGGCTACACGCTCGCCTATGTCGCCTCGGGGATCGACCAGATCGCGTTCTCCGTCTACACCTATCGCCAGAACATCGTGCCGTTCAGCTACCACGAGCTCGAGAACTCGGCGAACCGGGCGATCGTGGAGGTGGTCACGCACACCGCGGATGGCTACCTCGCGGTGCGCCGGCTATTCACCTTCCAGAAGACGCAGAAGGTCATCGACGTCGAGACCCATGTGGAGAACATCTCCGGGCTCCCCGTGAGCGACGTGGTGTTCAAGGAGAACGCCGACTGGGACGTGGACAGCCAGTTCGGGAACACCTGGGACTACGACCGCAGCCGGAACCTCGTCTACGCGTCGTACACGCACTACGTGGGCTTCGCGTCCGAGCGCTCCCCGGACTTCATGGATGTGTACGGCTGGAACGACTACAACCGCCGGGGCACGACCGTAGAGTTCCCGGTCGGCCCCGTGTTCGGCCTGGACGGTCTCGAGACGCTGCACTTCAACCTCGGCGCGCTGGGTCCCGGGCAGGACGCGGCCGTGCACCTTGCCTACGGTGCCGGCAACACGCTCGAAGAGCTGCAGACCTTGATGGACCAGACGGTCGCGGGGCCGTCGTGGCTCTCGCTCGACCCGAAGGAGGGCGTGGTCCCCGCGGGCGGCTCGCTCACGGTGCATGCCCACTTCGACGCTGCGGGCCTGCTCGGCGGCACGTACCTGGCCGACGTGCACGTGCTCAGCAACGATCCCGACGAGTCGGACGTGCTCGTGAACGCGCGGCTGAACGTGACCGGCGCGCCCAACATCCAGGTGGATCGGGACACCGTGGACTTCGGGCTGCCGTTCGCGGGGGTCACCCGCACCGACACGCTGGTCGTGCACAACACCGGCACCGACGTGCTGAACCTGGCCGCGATCGCCACCACCGGCGCCCCGTACTTCACCACCGAGGCGCCCGGCAGCCTGGCGCCGGGAGCGAGCCGCGCCATCGCCGTGCGCTATTCGCCCACCTTCCGCGGTATCTACAACGGCGCGCTCGTGCTCACCTCGAACGATCCCGACCGCGGCACGCTCCGCGTCGTGCTCTCGGCCCTGGCCCGCGTGCCCCCGGACATCGCGGAGGCGCCGTCCGACGTCTCCGCCGACCTGCTCACCGGCGATGTCGCCACGCAGACGATCACGATCGACAACAGCGACGCGCAGGAGCTGGTGTGGACCTCGAGCGTGGGCACGCCGTCCGTGGTCGCGACGAGCCCGGTGTTCGGGCCGTCCGCGCCCTCGCCGGAGAAGAGCCCCAGCCCGGTGCCGCCGCCGGCCCCACCGTCGGGCGAGATCTATCACGAGGGGCTCGGACCCATGGCCCACCTGGCCCCGATCCACGCCCCCGGCTACGTGGTCGAGGACGGCACGCTGGAAGCGGCGCTCGCCAATCTCGACGCCGGCGCCGCCGATATCAGCGCCGCCGTCCCCAATCGCTTCGACTTCATCGAGGGCGTGACCGGCAACAACATCAGCGACGGCGGCAACGACATGTACGACGGCGGGAACTTCCTCGGCACCGAGATGGGGGGGTTCCAGTACTCCGACGGCGTCATCCACGGCGACGAGAACCTCGGCCCCGGCGGTCGCTACTTCACCCGCAAGTACCAGGGGCTGTTCGTGTTCGTCGCGGACAACGTGGGCATGAACACGTTCAACATCCAGGGCAACCTCGGCGCCGATGGCATCGGCAACGTGGATGGCTCGGTGCTCCAGGTGCTCTCGGCCGGCGTCACCTACCGCGGCTTCGTGAAGCGCGTGTACAACGCGGGTGACCCGTCGGTGAATCACATGATCATCGTCGCCGACGCCCCGCTCGCCACGCACGCATTCTCCACCAACACCAACGACGACTACCACCAGGTGAGCGGGCTCCAGTCCGTCCGGCGCATCTACTACCTGCTCTATGCCGGCGCGGCCGGTGGCTACATCGACGACGCCGCGGCGCTGAACATCATGAAGACGTTCCTGCGCGTGCTGCGCCCGCTCGGGCCGTGGCTCGAGGTCACGCCGAGCGCCGGCGTGCTGTCGCCGCGCGGCCACGCCGACGTCACCGTGCGCTTCCGCGCCGCAGGTCTCGTGACCGGCGACTACTTCTCCGACGTGCACATCCAGAGCGACGACCCGGACGAGCCCGACCTCGTCACGCACGCGCACCTGCACGTGACCGGCGCCGCCGACATCGCCGTCGAGCCCGACAGCCTGGCGTTCGCGACCACGTTCGTGGGCAGCGCGCGCCTGGACACGGTGGAGGTGACGAACGCCGGCACCGACCTGCTGTCGGTGACCTCGGTGACCTCCTCGTCCGCGCAGTTCCAGGTGCCGGGGGCGGGGTTCGACTTGAACCCGGGCGCGAGCCGCCTGCTGATGGTGACGTTCGCGCCCACCGTCCAGGGCACGCACACCGGCACGCTCACGATCCACAGCAACGACCACGACACGCCGGCCGCGACCGTGGACGTGCGCGGCGACGCGCTCATCCCGCCCGACATCGAGGTCAGCCCCGACTCGCTGTTCGCGGACCTGTTCACCGGCGACACCTTGCGGACGGTGCTGTCGCTCGGGAACGTGGGCGGCAGCGACCTCACGTTCGAGATCGAAGCCCAGAGCACGCCCGTCGAGTCCGTCTCCGTCGCCGCGCTCCAGGCGTTGCTGCCCCCCGCGGGTGCGGTAGCGTGGGGAGGAGGCTTCCAGCCGCCCACGAAGTCATCGCGACCCGGGACCCCGCCGGTGGCGCGCGCCTCGGTCACGGGGGCTTCCACGCTGCTGGTCACGACCACGGACGTCTACTACTCGGTGGAACGCGCGCTGCGCGAGCTCGGCGTCCCCTACGACTACGTCTACACGGAGCGGTTCGCGTCGGTCGATTTCACGCCGTACAAGACCATCGTCGTCACCATGAACGGCGGCTATATCGAGGCGGCCGACGTCCAGGCCCTCGCCAACGCCGCGGCCTCGGGCAAGCACCTCATCATGCTCGGCGGCACCAACTATCCGCCGTACTACAACGGGCTCCAGACGTACCTGCTGCAGCACACCGGCGAGCAGGGGTGGGTGGCGTCGGCTCCGCCGCACCTCACGGTCACGGCGCCGTCCGATCCGCTGGCCATGGGCATTCCGAGCCCGAACACGTTCTCGGACTTCAACGCCTCGGCCTACATGCTGCGCGTGTCCGACCCCGCCGCGGGCGTCGTGGCGGTGAACGGGGACGGCCACCCGGCGCTTCTCCACAAGCAGATCGGGGCCGGCTCGCTCGTGTACTTCGTCAACGTGCCGGACTCCTACTTCTGGTATATCGAGCGTGACTACCAGGTGCAGCGCCAGGTGATCCAGAACGCGCTGGCATGGAGCGGTGCCGGATGGCTCACGTTCCAGCCGGCGAGCGGCGCCGTACACGCGGGCGACCGCCTCGACGTGGTGGCGAGGTTCGACGCCGCGAGGCTCCTGGGCGGCGACTACCGCGCCACGATCCACGTGCGCAGCAACGACCCGGACGAGCCCGACGTCACGCGCCCGGCCCACCTGCACGTCACCGGGCGTCCCGACATCGCGGTCACGCCCGACTCGCTGGCGTTCGGCAGCCTGTTCGTGGGCGCGATCCGCGCGGACACGGTGCAGGTCAAGAACGAGGGCACCGACGTGCTGCACGTGAGCGGCGTGGTGTCGCTGGCGCCGTTCAGCACCCCGTCGGGGGCGTTCGACCTGCCGCCGGGGGCGAGCCGCGACCTGGTCGTGGTGTTCGCGCCCACCACGGACGGGGAGTTCGAGAGCTCGCTCGTGATCTCGAGCGACGACTTCGACGAGCCATCGGTCACGGTCCACCTGTCGGGCGAAGGGCTCATCGCGCCGGATATCGAAGTGCCGACGGACTCGCTGGTCGCCGACCTGTTCACGGGCGACTCGACGCTGACATCGCTGAGGCTGCGCAACGTGGGCGGCAGCAACCTCACGTTCGACATCCAGGCGCAGGAGGGAGCGCTCGCGGTCGCCTCCCTCACCGCGCTCCAGGCGGTGCTGCCGCCCGCGGGTGCGGTGCCGTGGGGCGGAGGCTTCCAACCGCCCACGAAGTCATCGCGACCCGGGACCCCGCCGGTGGCGCGCGCCTCGGTCACGGGGGCCTCCACGCTGCTGGTCACGACCACGGACGTCTACTACTCGGTGGAACGCGCGCTGCGCGAGCTCGGCGTCCCCTACGACTACGTCTACACGGAGCGGTTCGCGTCGGTCGATTTCACGCCCTACAAGACCATCGTCGTCACCATGAACGGCGGCTATATCGAGGCGGCCGACGTCCAGGCCCTCGCCAACGCCGCGGCCTCGGGCAAGCACCTCATCATGCTCGGCGGCACCAACTATCC
>DATLUW010000178.1:0-8055 GCA_035577825.1 Actinomycetota bacterium
AGCCTCGACCCGCGCACCGCCCCGACCTGAGCCCGTGCCTGAGCCCGTTTTCCACTTCCCATTGACTTCACCTGCACCTCGGCTATAGAGTTCTTCCCGCGGTCGAACCCTCGACCTCCGACCCAGCCCGACACGACCCGGAGAACCACGGTGCACTGTCCCAAGTGTCGATATCGGAACCCCGAGGACGCGCATTTCTGCCAGAACTGTGGGGCTCCACTGCAGGACGAGGGCACCGCGACGTTCGCGCCGGTCGAGGTCGAGGAAGAGACGGGCGAGGAGATCGCCCTCCCGCTCGACGAGCTCCACGCCGGTCAGGCGCTGGTGGTCGTGCGACGCGGCCCCAACGCCGGGTCGAACTTCCTGATCGACAAGGACGTCACCACGGCCGGGCGCCACCCGGAGAGCGACATCTTCCTCGACGACGTCACCGTGTCCCGGCGCCACGCCGAGATCCGCCGGCGGGGGGGCCGATTCTACCTGCACGACAACGGGAGCCTGAACGGCACCTACGTGAACCGTCAGCGGGTCGACGAGGCGGAGCTCGCCTCCGGCGACGAGCTGCAGGTCGGCAAGTTCAAGCTGGTGTTCTTCGCCGGAGAAGAGTGAGGGGGCGTATGGCCGCGCGTACCTACATGTCGATCGGGGAGGTCCTGCTCGCGCTCAAGACCGAGTACCCGGACATCACGATCTCGAAGATCCGGTTCCTGGAGGGGGAGGGGCTCATCGAGCCCGAGCGCACCGCTTCCGGCTACCGGAAGTTCTACGAGGGCGACATCGAGCGCCTCCGGCAGATCCTCAAGCTCCAGCGCGACGAGTACCTCCCCCTGAAGGTCATCAAGGAGCGCCTCGCCCGGCAGTCGGACAACGGTGAGGAGGCCCCGGAGCCGCGCGACCGCGAGGTCGAGGAGGACCTGGTCGAGCCGCCGACCGGGCTGGAGATGTCGCTCGAGGAGATGTCCTCCGCCACCGGCGTGGACCGCGAGCGGATCGACGAGCTCACCCGGTACGGCATCCTCTGCACGCACGGCACCGACGGCAACACGTACTTCGACGGCGACGATTACGTCGTCCTGTCGATCGTGAAGGACTTCTTCCGGTACGGGGTCGAACCGCGCCACCTCACGATGTACCGCCACTTCTCCGAACGAGAGGCCTCGCTGTTCGAGGCGATCATCCTGCCGATGCTCCGCCAGCGGAACCCCGAGGCCCGCAAGGCCGCGGTCGACTCGCTCACCGACCTCGCCCGGCTGTCCCGCAAGCTGAAGCAGGCCCTCCTCAGGACGAACCTCCGCCAGTACCTGCAGCAGCCGTAGCGCGCCGCCCGCGCGATTGCCTTCGATCTCCGGGTTCGCTCGGCTACCCTGGTCGCACCCGTGCGCCGACTTCCCGCTCCGTTCGTCGTTCTCGCCGTCCTGGCCGCCGTCCTGACAGCCGGCCCGGCCGCGCTCGCCGCGCCCCGGACGCAACCGCTGCCGGCCGCCGTCGTGACGCCGAAGCCGCAGCCCCAGCCCGCGCCAGAGCCGCCCCCGCCCACGATCGTCCCGGTCCCGTGCCCCTCGGGCCAATCGGGGACGTGCACTTCGCCCTCGCCGTTCCCGACCAAGCTCGAGACGCCGACCCCCTCGGTGCAGGCGCCGGATGTCACCGCGGAGGCGGCGATCGTCGAGGACCTGGCGACCGGCCAGGTCCTGTACACGAAGAACCCCGACACCGAACGCTCGCTCGCGAGCACGACGAAGATCATGACCGCGCTGCTGACCCTGGAGCGCGCGAAGCCCAAGGACATCGTCACGGTCGGCGCCGACGCCGCGGAACAGGGGAGTGTCGGGGCCGGGTTCTCGGAGCTCGGTCTCCAGGAGGGCGAGCAGCTCTCGGTCCAGGACCTCCTGTACGCCCTGATGCTGCAGTCGTCGAACGACGCGGCGATCGCGCTCGCGGATCATGTGAGCGGGTCGGTCGACGCGTTCGTCCAGGCGATGAACGCCCGTGCGAAATCACTCGGCCTGACGCACACGGTGTTCTATTCGCCGAACGGGCTCGACGACCGGGGGCACTCGACGGCCCGCGAGATGGCGGCGATCACCCGCGAGGCGATGGCCACGAAGGGGTTCGCCCAGATCGTCCGTCAGAAGTTCGACACGATTCCGGCGCCATCCGGGCCCGACCGGCAGGTGCAGAACCGCAACGTGCTGCTCTGGCTGTACCGCGGAGCGAACGGCGTGAAGACCGGGTACACGTCGGCGGCCGGGTTCTGCCTGGTGGCCACCGCGACGCGGGACGGCAGGGGGGTGGTGGCGGTCGTCCTCGGCTCGCCCTCGACCGAGGACTCGTTCGACGACGCGGCGGCGCTCCTCGACTACGGGTTCACCGGGTACGCGATCCATACGTTCGTCAAGGCGGGGCAGGCGTTCGATCCGCTGCCGGTGGGGACGCAGCGGCTCCCGGTCGAGGCGTCGGCCGGACTCCAGCGCCTGCTGCAGGAGCCGGCCGGGAAGGTGCAGCGCCGGATCGCGATCCTGCCGGGACTCGCGCCCCCGATCGAGGCGGGGCAGCGGGTCGGGACCGTGACGTTCTCGGCGGCCGGCCGCGACGTGGGCTCGGTGCCGCTCGTGGCGTCCGGCCGCCTGGAGACGGCGGACACCGCCGGAACGAGCGGCGAGGGGACCGCCTGGTGGCTGCGCGGCCTGAGCTCGATCGCCGGGTTCGGGCTGGGGACGCTGTTCGGCCTGTTCGGCTGATCCGTCTGCCGATCGCGTGGCGCCCGCCGGCCGCGCTCCGGACCTGGTTCCTTGGTGGAAGCAGCCCCCCCGGAATACACTGCCGCCCGATGTCCGAGGTCGCGAGGATCCTGTTCAGCGCGTCGGACATCCGCCGCCGGGTCCGCAGCCTCGGCGCCGAGATCGCCGCCGACTACGCCGGACGCTCGCCCGTCCTCGTCACGATGCTGAAGGGCGGCGCGATGTTCCTGTCCGACCTCATCCGGGAGATCCCGCTGCCGGTGCGCGTCGACTTCATGTCGATCAGCGCGTACGGGGCCGACTCGGAGGCCTCGGGCGGCGTCGTCCGGATCCTGAAGGACCTCGACCAACCGATCGGGGGCGAGGACGTGCTGGTCGTCGAGGACATCGTCGACACCGGGCTCACGCTGTCCTACCTGCTCTCGGCGCTGCAGGAACGCGGCCCGAAGTCGGTCGAGGTGTGCACGCTGCTCGACAAGACTGCCCGGCGGATCCCCGTGGTGCCGATCAGGTACCAGGGCTTCGAGTGCCCCGACCGGTTCGTCGTCGGGTACGGCCTCGACATCGGCGAGCGGTACCGGAATCTCCCGGACATCCTCGAGGTGCTCGACATGTCGGCCCTGCAGGCCGACCCCGACCAGCTGGCGTCGTTCCTCCACGGCGAGCCGCCCGTGCCTGCGGACGGCGACCCACCCGTCCCGGCGGACGCGGGGTAGCATGGGCGCGGCGATGACCGCGACCACGGATTCGCATCGATGATCGAGATGAACCTGGTGGGCGTGCGCGTGGAGCTCCCCACCAATCAGCCGATCGTGCTGCTCAAGGAACAGGACGGGGAGCGGTTCCTCCCGATCTGGATCGGGGCCATGGAGGCGACCGCCATCGCGTTCGCCCTGCAGGGCATCGTGACCGCCCGCCCGATGACCCACGACCTCATGAAGAACGTCCTCGAGGAGCTCACCGTGCAGGTCGAGCGCATCGCCATCACCGAGCTGAAGGAGGGCACCTTCTTCGCCACGATCGAGATGCAGCACGGCGGCGAGCGCTACCACATCTCCTCGCGCCCCTCCGATGCGATCGCCCTCGCCGTGCGGGTGAACGTGCCGATCTTCGCCGCCGAGGAGGTCCTCACCGAGGCCTCGATCGTCATCCGCGACGACGAGGAGCAGGAGGTCGAGAAGTTCCGCGAGTTCCTCGACAACGTCGAGCCCGAGGACTTCGCCGAATAGCCCGACCTTCGCCGTCGGGCCCCGCCGCCCCGTCCTGAAGGCTATTGAGGCTACGCGGTGCCGGTGAGCTCGTAGTCGGTCCGGATCAGGGACGTCGACCCGAACTCGTTCGCCCGATGTTCACGCGATCGCCACACCGCCACGGCGTCGGGATCGTTGACATGGGTACGCGCAACCCCTACATTGCTCACGTCCTCGTAATTACGGAGTTGTCATGGCCGACGAGCAGGGGTATCGCGTCCCCGAAGTCACCAGGGTGGTAGGGATCAGCTACCGCCAGCTCGACTACTGGGCCCGGACCGGGCTGGTTCGCCCGTCGATCCGCGACGCGGGGGGATCGGGCACCCAGCGGCTGTACTCGTTCCAGGACATGCTCCAGCTGAAGGTCATCAAGAAGCTCCTCGACGCGGGGGTCGAGCTCCGCAAGATCCGCAAGGCGATCGACTACCTGAAGGCCCAGGGAGATGCGCCGCACGGGGTAACCTTGATGTCGGACGGCGAGAGGATCTACGAGGCCGCCACGCCGGAGGCCGTCGTGGACCTCCTGGCCCAGGGCCAGGGAGTGTTCGCCATCGCCGTCGACAAGGTATGGACGGATCTCGAGGGGTCGCTGCAGAAGCCCAAGACCGGCCGTCGAAAGGCCGCGGGCAGCGCGTGAGCGTCGCGCCCGAGGCCGTGACGGACGGCCCCAAGAGCGACCGGGTCTCCTTTGCCCACGCCAGCGAGCGCCAGTTCGCCGCCCTGCTCGACTTCTACCAGATCGAATGGGAATACGAGCCGCGGGCGTTCGACCTCGAACGCGACGCCGACGGCAACGTGATCCAGCGGTTCACCCCCGACTTCTACCTGCCGCAGTACGACCTGTTCATCGAGATCACGACGCTCAACCAGAAGCTCGTGACCAAGAAGAACCGCAAGGTCCGGCGGCTCCGCGAGCAGTACCCAGAGATCAACTGCAAGGTCTTCTACCAGCGCGACTACCTGAGCCTGGTGCGGAAGTACGGCCTCGAGGACCTTGCGGGCTGAGCCGCTGTTGACCGGTGTCCGGGCGCCGCATCTGCCTCCACTCGACTGACTAGACTGCGCGCGATGCGGTTCGCCCCCCACACCGACGACGACGTCCGCTCGATGCTCGAGGCGCTCGGCCTGGAGACGCTGGGCGACCTGTTCGCCCAGATCCCGGAGTCGGTGAGGCCGGAGCATCCGCTCGACATCCCGGACGGCGTGTCGGAAATGGAGATCCTGGCCGACCTGCGTTCGCTCGCCGCGAGGAACCGCCACGCGGACGACCTGGTGTGCTTCGCCGGCGGCGGGGCGTACGACCATTACGTGCCGAGCGTCGTGTGGGCGATGGCCGGGCAGTCGGAGCTGTACACGTCCTACACGCCGTACCAGCCCGAACTGTCGCAGGGCGTGCTGCAGGCGCTGTTCGAGTACCAATCGATGATCTGCGACCTCACAGCGCTCGACGTGTCGAACGCCTCCCTCTACGACGGCCCGACCTCGCTGGTCGAGGCCGCGAACATGGCCGCGTCGGCCACCCATCGGAAGCACGTGCTGGTGAGCGATCTGGTCGACCCGCGGTACGTCGACGTGCTGGAGACGTACGGCCGAGGGAACGGGGTGCGGGTGTCGCGGTTCGGCGCCGGGGACGACGGCGTCAGCTCCCTCCCGGAAGTGGGCGACGACGTCGCCGCGGTCGTGCTGCAGCATCCGAACCACCACGGCGTGCTCGAGGACGCCCGGTCGGTCTTCGCCGCTGCGGCGGCCGGGGGAGCGCGGTCGGTGCAGGTGTTCGATCCGCTGTCGCTCGGGGTGCTGGCGCCGCCGGGCGAGCTCGGGGCGGACATCGCGGTGGCCGAGGGGCAGGTGCTCGGCAACCACCTCAACATGGGCGGGCCGTACCTCGGCGTGATCGCCGCGCGGCAGCAGGACGTCCGGCGGATGCCCGGGCGGATCGTGGGGGAGACGCTCGACGTGCGCGGCCATGTGGGCTACGTGCTCACGCTGCAGGCCCGCGAGCAGCACATCCGTCGCGAGAAGGCCACGTCGAACATCTGCACGAACCAGACCCTCATGGCGATCGCGGCCACCGTCTATCTGGCGTGGCTGGGGCCGGACGGGCTGGCCGAGCTCGGGCGGCAGTGCGCCGCGAAGGCCGGCTACGCCGCCGCGCGGCTGTTCGACGTGCCCGGCGTCGAGCCGCTCCACCCCGGCGCGTCGTTCTTCAAGGAGTTCGCGGTGGCGCTGCCCCGGCCGGCCGCGGAGGTGGTCGAGGCCATGGTCGACCGTGGCTTCCTGACGGGCGTGCCGCTGAGCGACGCCGACGGGCGAGGCCTGCTGGTCGCCGTGACCGAACGCCGCACCCGGGCCGAGATCGACCGGCTCGCCGACGCACTGGGGGAGGTGCTCGCCGCATGACCTCGGACGCGGAGGGTGGTGCGGTGAGCGAGACGATGCCGGGATCGGCGGCCCCAACCGGCGAGCCGGCCCCGCCGTTCGTGGGCGCGCCCGTCCGGGTGGGCGGCCCGCCGGACGCGGGCACGCTGCGCGAGTCATCGCGGCCGGGCCGGCGGGCGTGGAGCCTGCCGAAGATGGACGTCCCCGAGGCCGACCTGCCGGCGGACGCGCTCCGCGCGGAGCCGCCTGGGCTGCCCGAGGTCGCCGAGCGCGACCTGGTCACGCACTTCACGCGGCTCGCGCAGCGGAACTACGGCGTGGACACCGGGTTCTACCCGCTGGGGTCGTGTTCGATGAAGTACAACCCGAAGTCGGCGGAGATCGCCGCGGGGATCCCGGGGTTCCAGCGGCTGCACCCGCTGCAGCCGGCGTCCACGATCCAGGGGGCGCTCGAGCTGCTGTGGCGCCTGGAGCGGGCCCTCTGCGAGCTCACCGGGATGGCCCGGGTGACGTTCCATCCGCCGGCGGGGGCGGCCGGCGAGCTCACCGGCCTCCTCCTGATGCGTGCCTACCACACCAAGAACGGCGATCCCCGGCGAAAGATCATCATTCCGGACTCCGCGCACGGCACGAACCCGGCCAGCGTGACCCAGGCCGGGTACGAGGTCCTGCAGGTGCCGAGCGACGCCCGCGGCCTGGTCGACGTCGGCGCGCTGGAGAAGCTGTGCGACGAGGACGTGGCCGGGCTGATGCTCACCAACCCGAACACGCTCGGGCTGTTCGAGGAGGAGATCGAGGGCATCGACGATGTGATCCACGCCGTCGGCGGGCTCGTGTACTACGACGGCGCGAACCTCAACGCGATCATGGGCCGCGTCCGGCCGGGCGACATGGGCTTCGACATCGTCCACATGAACACCCACAAGACCTTCGCGACGCCGCACGGCGGCGGCGGGCCGGGCGCCGGACCGGTGGCGGTGGGGGAGCGGCTGGTGCCGTTCCTGCCGGTCCCGATCGTCGAGCGCGCCGCCGACGACACGTTCGTGCTGACCGACGACCGGCCGGACTCGATCGGGCGGATCCACGGATTCCACGGGAACTTCGGCGTCCTCGTACGGGCCTACCTGTACGTGTTCCTGCACGGGGGCGACGGCCTGCAGGCCGTCAGCGAGCGCGCCGTGCTGAACGCGAACTACCTCGCGTCGCTGGTGAAGAACGAGTACCCGCTGGCGTTCCCGGACGGGCGGCCGATGCACGAGTTCGTGTCGACGGCGAAGCCGCTGCGGCGCCACGGCGTGCGGGCGATGGACGTGGCCAAGCGCATGATCGACCTCGGGTTCCACCCGTCGACGGTGTACTTCCCGCTGGTGGTGGAGGAGGCCATGATGGTCGAACCCACGGAGACCGAGTCGAAGGAGACGCTCGAGGCGTTCGCGGAGGCCCTGCTGCAGGTGGCGCGGGAAGCCGCCGAGGAGCCCGACCTCCTGCACGACGCGCCGGTCACCGCGCCGGTTGGGCGCCTCGACGAGGCGCGCGCGGCGCGCCAGCTGAAGCTCCGCTGGTAGGAATCGCGTTCCCCCGGCGGGGGAGGGGGCCCCTCCGGAGCGGGGCCGACGGGCCCGTTGCGAACGGGTCGGGATCGAATCACACCGATGTGATTCGCGTCGGTTCCGCGAGGTACGATC
>DATLUW010000179.1:0-3248 GCA_035577825.1 Actinomycetota bacterium
CGGGTTGCCCTTCAGGGTGAGGGAGGTGCCGGTGATCACGAAGTTCCCGAAACAGGTCCCCTTCACGAGGATCGTGTCCCCGGCAGCGGCGGCGGCGATCGCGTTCTGGAGGTTCCCGCCGGCGTCGCAGTTCACCGACAACGTGCCGGCGTGCGCAGCCGCGGGCACGCCCCCCAGGAGCGCCGCAGTCAGCACGGCGACCGCTGCGCCTGCGATCCCCCAACCCGCCCGTGGGCGTGGACGTGTTCCCCTTCGCATCGAGTCCTCCCCTTCCCTTTCCGCCTGGGCGAACCACGGGCGTTCCGGTCGCCGCGTGCGTAGGCTAGATGGGGCAACCTTCAGCTGTCGATGGCCACGTGGACGTCAATATGCCCCGCGTCGGCGAGGCGGATGAAGTGGTCGACCACCTCGGGATCGAACTGGGATCCCTGGGCGTCACGGAGCCGGATGATCGCCTCGGATGCCGGCAAAGCCCGGCGGTAGGGGCGGTCGCTGGTCATGGCGTGGAATGCGTCGCACACGAGGATGATGCGCGCCTCCAACGGAATCTCGTTCTCGCGAAGTCCCTTCGGGTACCCGCTCCCGTCCCAGTGCTCGTGGCATGCCCGCACGATCGGGACGAGGGGCTGGAGGAATGGCACGGGGGCGATGATCTGCGCTCCGATCTCCGGGTGCCGGCGCATCTCCTCCCACTCGTCGTCGGTGAGCGGACCGGGCTTGCGGATGACCTCGCTGGGCACGCCGATCTTGCCGATGTCATGGAACAACGCCGCCAGCTCCAGCTTTCGGAGCGGATCACCCTCCAGTCCGAGCTCTCGTCCGACGGCGAGCGCCATCTCGGCGAGCGCCCGCGCATGGTCGTGGGTGTACGTGTCCTGCGCCTCGAGCGCATTCGCAAGAGCCTCGATGGTCGACATGTAGGCACCCTCGAGCGTCCTCGAGGCGTCGCGTTCCGCCTCGATCAACCGGGCGTTCTCGAACGCGGTCGACGCATTGAATGCCAGGACCTCGAGGAGACGTCGCTCGCCGTCATCGAACTGGTCGATCCCGAGCCTCGACAAGACGATGACACCGGTGGCTCGCTCCCCATACAGGAGCGGAACCGCGAGGATCGTCTCATCG
The DNA here is from genome assembly GCA_035577825.1 of Actinomycetota bacterium. Taxonomy (GTDB): domain Bacteria; phylum Actinomycetota; class UBA4738; order UBA4738; family JACQTL01; genus DATBHM01. The sequence goes on from DATLUW010000179.1 coordinate 1,123, forward strand.
ATGTCCGGCGTCCCCTCGATCTGCACGGCGAACTCGCAGCGAGCGGCGTCGGGCACGTACACCGTCTCCCGTCGCTCGACGGCCTGGCCGGTGACGCCCTCTCCTACCCGAGTGACGAGTGCGTCGAAGGTCTCCCCCTCATATTGCGAGAGCTCACCGCGGAACGCCACCGGGACCAGCATGTCGGTGCCTTCCCCGAGTACATACACGCGGCAGTTGTGGTAATCGATGAGCCCCCGAAGCTCGGCCGTCATCGCCTCGGCGATGGCCTTCTCGTCGTTGAGCCGGGTCAGGCGCGAGGCCAGCCTGTGGAGCATCCCCATCTGAGCCAGCGACCGGACCTCGTGAAGTGACGGACCCGCGGCCGATCGTTCCGATTCGATACGGCGGCGTGCCGAGGCCGACCGGGTCGAAACGCCTCGCGGCTGGCGCGGTTCCCTGTCGCCCCTGGCGGCGACGAACTCCGCACTGCCGTACACGATCATGCGGTCCTTCCCCGACGCCTTGGCGGCGAGCAGCGCCGCGTCCGCGAAGGCGAAGGCATCCCTGGGGCCGGTGGCGTGCCGCGGGACCTCCGCGAGACCGATGCTCACCGTGAGACTGATGTCCTCGGGGAGATCGAGTGTGCGTGCCGCGGCCAGCAGCCGCTCGCCCAGCCCTGCGGCCTGCGAGCTGGTCTGCCCGGGCAGGATGACCGCGAACTCCTCGCCGCCGATACGGCACAGGAGGTCCTCCGTCCGACACACCGATCGACATCCCGCGGCCAGCTCCTGGAGCACCCGATCGCCGACGAGGTGCCCGTGGACGTCGTTGACCCACTTGAAGTCGTCGATGTCGAACACGAGCAGCGACATGTTCACGTGCTGCCGCATGGATCGGGCGGTCTCCTCGGCCAGCCGCTCGTGGAAGAACCGGTGGTTCCGAAGACCGGTCAGGTGGTCGGTGACGACCTGAGTCCGGAGTCGAGACCTGATGTCGGCGTTGTCGATGGCCAGCGCGGCGAGGTTGCCGAAGCGAATGGCGAGGCGAAAATCCTCCTCCGAGAAGACGTTGTCGGTCCCCAAGCGGTAGAGGCAGAGCACGCCCTTCAGCTCCTGCCGGGCCATGAGGGGGATGGCGATCAGGGCCTCCGCCTCGTCTGGCGTCCCCGGGATCTGCGCCGATCTCGGATCCGTCATGACGTCCTGGATCAGCGCGGGTTCCCCACTCTCCGCAACGGACCCGGTGATGCCCCTGCCGAATGGGATCGCGCCCATATCGAGGATCTGCTCCGCGTACTGGTCGCGCACGAGGGTCGGATGCAGCAGCCGGTGCCGGATGTCGGCGGTGAAGATCGTCACCGTGTCGTAGGGAACGAGCTGGCGGAGCCCGTCGGCCACCGTCTCCAGGACGTGCTCCGGCGATCCCTCGGAGACGAGCACCTGTGAGACGTCGGTGAGGATGCGGTCCTTCAGACGGTTCATTCCCTCCAACTGCTCCACCTGCGCGGCAAGCAGCGCACGCTTCTCGGCGAGCTCGCGGAGCAGGAAGGCCGAGCCGACGTGCTGGCCGAACAGTTCGGCCCGGCGGGCGTCCTGGGGGAAGAAGGGCGGGTCGCTGGCGTCCCGGCGAAGCGTGAGAGCGATCTTGACCTGCTCTTCGACCCGGACGGGGACCACCAGAAGGTGCTCGGGGATGCGCGGCGTGCCGGGGATGTACCTGGCCGATCCCGATCCCCGTTGTTCGTTGGCGATGACGCTCGTGCGGATCTCCACCGCGTGGCCGGTCGACCCTTCCCCGATCGGGAAGTCGAAGGCCATGATGCGATCTGCGACGTCCGGCTCCGAGTGGTACACGGCGTGGATGCGCCGGGTCTCCTGATCGACGGAGAAGATCGTCAGGGACTTGATCGGGACCACGGACGCCAGACGCTCCACCAGGAGCGGGAAGATGTCGCTCGAGGCCGATGCCGACGCCGCACCGAGCCGATCACCGATCTCGAGGAGGTGGCGGCGGAGCGTCAGCTCCTCCTGCAGCTCCTCGCGCAGACTCCGGTTGCTGGTTACGCTCGAAGCCACCCGGTCGCTCCGTTCGAGCTGGCCGCTGTCCTAGTACATGTCCGAGGGGGCGCCGTACATGTCCGACGG
>DATLUW010000180.1:0-2218 GCA_035577825.1 Actinomycetota bacterium
AGGTGAACGTCCGAGGCGAGGGTCCCGCCGTAGGTCACCAGGATGCAGCTCGTCACGGTGTCGCCGGGCTTGCGGTTCGTGACGTTGTACAGGGCCGAGCCGGCGTCGTTGTCGCTGATGTACACCGTGCCTGCGTCGAAGTTGTTGCCGCTGTTCTGCGTGCTGCTGCTGAACGCCGAGAGGGTCCCGACGCCCACGAGGGCGCCCAGGACGCCCACGATCAGCAGGGAGACGACGATCCGCCTCGCCTTGCCGTCAGCTCGCTGCTCCATCTCCTTGCTCCTTCCGTGGCCCGTGGGCCGTTCTCGGGCGCCCGCGGCGCCGCACCTGTGCGGTCACTCGGCCACCTCGCGGGAGGGAGCTGCTGGAACGTGACCTTCCGGTCGACCGGTGGCTCGGGTGAGCACCAGGATTCGTTCGTCCGTCACCCTGTTCCTCGGATGGGTCGCCGGAGTGGTGGATGGGCCAAAAGGCCAATTCGGGGTGCCGAAAGGCCGGCGGGGGGTCCTACCCGTTTTCGGGGAGTGGGCCGGACGCACGAGAACACGGGCCGGTCGGACTCACCCCAGGAACGGGTGAAAACGGGACGAGACGGACCAGACGAGAGCCCGGATTCCCGGGCGCAGGGTCAGCGGTGCGGCGGGTCAGACCTGGACGGCGCCGAAGCGCACGGCGAAAGAGACGGCCTCGAGCTTCGAGTGCACGCGGAGCTTGGCGAGGATGTTGCGCACGTGGGTCTGGACCGTCTGCTGGCTGATGAACAACTGCTCGGCGATGGCCTCGTTGCGGTTGCCGCGGGCGAGCAGGCGGAGGACCTCCATCTCGCGGTCCGTGAGCAGCCCGAGGAGCTGCTCGGCCTGCCGCCGCTGCTCACGGTCCCTGGCGACGTGCTGGAGCGCCTTCGCGAGGATGCTCGGATCGATCAGGACCTCGCCCTCGGCGGCGCCGCGCACGGCGGCGAGCACCTCGTCCACGGCCTCGGTCTTGTTGAGGAACCCCGCGGCGCCGGCCTCGACGCCCGCGACCAGCGCCGACTCGTCGTCCGACGCGGTCATGATGATCACGTTCGTCGCCGGATTCGCCTCCTTGATGCGGCGGGTCGCGTCGAACCCGTTCATCGTCGACGTCTTGAACCCCACGTCCATGAGGACCACGTCCGGGTGGTGCGCCCGCACGAGATCGACGGCGACGACCGGGTCGTCCACCGGAGGATCGGTCAGGTCGAGGTCGGGTTCGGCCTCGACGACCATGGCGAGCGACTCGGTCAGCAGCTTGTGGTCGTCACAGATCAACAGGGTGATCCGCCTGGGGGATCCCTCTGCCACCGGTTCCTCCGATGCGTGGGAGGCGCGATCGGCCTTCCTCGGTGCTCAGTCTAGGCGAGGTCGCCGGCAGGGCTGGGATTTCCGATCGCTTCCCCGCGCCGGTGCCTTCCCGACATTGGTCGGCGACTTCTGCAGGTCGGCGCACCGCCGAAGGTCTGGACGCTTGTGGGCCATCGTCCTATCCAGAGTGAACGCAAGGTGAACGATCCATGGGAGAGCGAAATCGATCGTATCGGGGTCTGTGCCCCCGATACGGGAGCGAGGGATCGTGAGGACGAAGGCAAGACGAACGCCATGGAGGGCCCGTCTGACGACGACGGCCGTCCTCGGCCTGCTCGCGGCGGGGTCCATCCCCGCGGTCGCGTCGGCCCGGGTCGGGCGCGCCTTCGATCCGCTCACGGACATGGGCTCCATGTACAACATCGACCGGATCACCGGAGCAACCACGTACTGGTCGAACGGTTTCACCGGCCAGGGAATCGGCGTGGCGCTGATCGACTCCGGGGTCGCGCCGGTCGACGGGCTGACCGCGCCCGGCAAGGTGATCAACGGCCCCGATCTGTCGTTCGAGTCCCAGGCCTCGAACCTGGCGTACCTCGACACGTTCGGCCACGGCACCCATATGGCGGGCATCATCGCCGGCAGGTCCGGCGTCGCCACGTCTGGCGCCTACGTCAACGACACCACCCACTTCCTCGGCATGGCTCCCGACGCTCACATCGTCTCGGTGAAGGTGGCCGACGCGCACGGGGCGACCGACGTCTCTCAGGTCATCGCGGCCATCGACTGGGTCGTCCAGCACCGCAACGACCCCGGGGTGAACATCCGCGTCCTCAACCTCTCGTATGGGACGAACAGCCGCCAGGCATATGGCCCCGATCCGCTGGGATTCG